>SKRP01000059.1 GCA_007118445.1 Natronohydrobacter sp. | reverse complement strand
GGACGAATTCTTCGAGGTCAGGATGATATTGCGGTTCGACAGCACCACGCCCTTGGGCTTGCCCGTCGTCCCCGAAGTATAGAGCATGACACAGGTATGATCGAGTGTCAGCGATGCGGTCCGCCGGTCGAGTTCCCCGCCCAGACGGGTTTCCGCCGCGCGGCCCTCGCGCATGACATCTTCCAGCCAGTTCATATGGCTGTGGTCGTATTTGCGCATACCGCGCTTGTCGAGATAGGCGATTTCCTCGATGCAGGTGACTTTCTCCTGCACTTCCAGCACCTTGTCGACCTGTTCCTGATCGCCACAGATCACAAACCGCGCGCCGCAATGATCGAGCACATAGGCCATCTCTTCAGCCACTGCGTCCTGATAGAGCGGCACCGGGATTGCGCCCACCGATTGCGCCGCCACCATCGACCAGTAAAGCGCAGGCCGGTTGCGCCCGATGATGGCGACATAATCGCCCTCGCGCATCCCCAGCGCCAGAAAGCCCAGCGCCATGGCCCGGACCTCGGCCTGGGTTTCCGCCCAGGTCCAGCTCTGCCAGATGCCGAATTCCTTTTCGCGATACGCGGCCTGCATCCCGTAGCGTTTGGCGTTGCGCGCAAGCAGGGCCGGGATTGATACAAGCTCACCCAGCGCAGCGCTGGCGGTCTCCGTGCTGGTCACGGGGCTCCTCCTTCTGGTGTGTGGGGCAGATACGCCTCTGCGCGCAATGCCCGTCTCCCTGCGCCCATATGCGAGCGCGATTCTTGCCGCAGTTTTGCCCAATCCTTACGAATTGTAACGGCGCGTTTTCCACTCTTTTCCACAGCGCAACGCCCCGCTAGCATCATATGCCAAGGGGGGCTGCGTGCATGGCAATGCAGGACGAGACGCATTTCAAGCTGATGGGCGCGGGACTGAACATGATCCAGCAGGCGCTGTCGATCTTCGACAGTGATCTGCGGCTCTCGGTCAGCAACCGGCGCTATCAGATCATGTTCGATCTGCCCGACTGGCTGGTGACCCCTGGTGCCGCCTTCGAAGACACGATCCGCTATCTGGTCACCCGTGGCGAATATGGCGCTGTGGACGATATCGAGGATGGCGTGCGCATCCGGGTCGAAGCCGCGCGCGCTTTCGTGCCCCATTACATGGAACGCGAACGCGCGAATGGGCGCTGGATCAGCGTCGAGGGCGCGCCGCTGCCGCAGGGCGGCTGGGTCACGGTCTATACTGACATTACCGAAGTGAAATTGCAGGAACGGCTGTTGCAGGCCCATTCGGAAGAGCTGACCAGCGAGGTTCTGGCCCATGCCGAGCGGCTGGCGCAGACCAACCGCGCGCTGGCCGCATCGAATGCCGCGCTGGAACAGGCCAAGCGCGAATTGACCGAGATGGAGGCCCGCACACGCCTGACCACCGAGATGATGCCTGCCCATATCGCCCATCTGGACCGCGAATTGCGTTACACATTTTCCAACCGGCGGCTGTCCTCGGTCTTTCCGGGCTTGCCGCAGAATATCGTCGGTCTGCCCGCACATGAAGCGCTGGGGCCGGTCTATGACCGGATTTTCCCCTGGCTGGAGCGCGTGCTGGCAGGCGAGAATCTGGTGCAGGAATTCACCCATGAACAGAGCGGGCGGCGCATCCGGCTGGCCCTGACCCCGGACCAGGTCGGCGACGGGCCGATCAACGGCATCTACGTCATGTCGATGGATGTCACCGAGGAAGCACAGGCCCGCGCCGCGCTGGCCCAGACCCGCAAGCGGGAACTGGCGGCGCAGCTTTCCTCGGGCCTTGCGCATGATTTCGGCAATCTGCTGACCATCATTCTGGGCCTGCAGGGCCAACTGGCGCGGCGGCCTGACCTGCCACAGCCAGTCGCGCAGGCCGTGCAATCCACGATTGCGGCGGCGCGGCGCGGGGGGGTGTTGCTGGAACGGATCGCCACCATGTCCGGCGCGCGCGAGATGCGCCCGCAGCCGACGGATCTGGCAGCGCTTCTGGCAGACTTGCAGCTTATGGCCCGCCCGGCCCTGCCTGCCGATATCGCGTTGGACATGCATCATGATGATCTGCCGCTGCTGATGCTCGATCAGGGGATGTTGCAGGACAGCCTGCTCAACCTGATCCTGAATGCCCGCGATGCGCTTGCGGGCAAAAGCGGCGACATCACGGTCAGCGCACGCCAGCTGGGCGAAACCTGGCTGGAACTGACGGTCGCTGATACCGGCACGGGCTTCAGCGAGGCCGCGCTGGCGCAGGCCATGGATCCGTTTTTCACGACCAAGGGCAGCGCGGGCACCGGGCTGGGGCTGGCCATGGTCTATGACCAGATCACGCTTTCGGGCGGCACAGTCCGGCTGGCCAATCGCGCGGCCGGCGGTGCCGAAGTGACGCTGCGCCTGCCCTTCAGACCTGCGGCCCTGCGCGATGACCGATCCGTCGGGCTGGCGCTGCTGGTCGAGGATACGGACGCGATCCGCGAATCCGTGCGCGAGATGCTGCGCGATCTGGGCCATACTGTGATCGAGGCGGCCAGCCATGACGAGGCGCTGAGCTTGCTGGATTTGCCCGATCTGGGGCTGGTGCTGTCCGATATCGATCTGGCGGGCGGGGCCTCGGGGCTGGATCTGCTGCGCGTTTGCCGGGCGCGTGGCATGGCACGGCTGCATCTGATGACATCACTGCCCGCAAGCGACAGGGTCTATCGCATGGCACGTTCTGAATTTCCGGTCCTGAACAAGCCATTCACCCTGCAGGATCTGCGCATCGCACTGGAGGCCACCACCGCATGAGCCAGCCCCATATCGCCATTCTCGATGATGAACCTGAAATCCGGCAGGTGCTTTCAACCGCCCTGCAGGAGGCCGGGTTCCAGACCTCGAGTTTCGGGCGCGCGGTCGAGTTCGAGGCAGCACTTCGCCGCATGACGCCCGATGTCTGCCTGGTCGATCTGGGCCTGCCGGATCGTGACGGGCTGGCGCTGGTGCATAGGCTGGCGCTGGAATCAGGGGCGACGATCATCATCATTTCGGGCCGCGCGCAGGTGCAGGACCGTGTCACCGGGCTGGAGCTGGGCGCGGATGACTATATCATCAAGCCCTTTGACCCGGCTGAAGTCGTGGCCCGCATCCGCGCCCGGCTGCGCAAACCCGCACCCCAGCCGGAAGCGCGCACCAGCCGCGCGCAGTTCAATGGCTGGGTGGCCGAGTTCGACCGCTATGTGCTGATCCCGGAGCATGGCCCGGAAATCCCCTTCAGCCATGCCGAAGGCGAGGTGCTGCGGCTGTTTCTGGAAAGCCCCAAGCGGCTGATCTCACGTGCGCAGATGCTCGACGCGCTGGGGGGCGCTGCGGGCGAGAGCTTTGACCGTGCGATGGATGTGCGCATCTCGCGGCTGCGCACCAAGCTGGGCGAAGACCCACGCAATCCACGCCTGATCAAGACCATTTATGGCGCGGGCTACATTTTCCTTGGCGATGTCAGCTGGGGCTGAATCAGTTTACAGCCGCCCGGCCTTGCGCCACTATGGCACGCCGGGGCAGCGAGCAAGGAGCAGGGATGCGCAAGTTTCTGGTGATTCTGGATGACAGTCGCGAATGTCTGAACGCGATGCGTTTCGCCGCCCTGCGCGCCGCATTGACCGGCGAGCAGGTGCAGATCCTGTCGATTGTCTCGCCCGAGGAATTCCAGGGCTGGGCCGGGGTCGCCGATCTGATGCGGGCCGAGGCGCGCGAGCGGATCGAGGCGCATTTTGAGGTCTTTGCCAAATGGATGCGCGACCGGCAGGGAATCAACCCTGAACTGGTGATTCGCGAAGGCGAGCCAGTGGACGAAATCCTCGCCCAGATCGCCGAGGATCAGGAAATCGGCATTCTGGTGCTGGGTGCCGGCACTGAAGGCAATTCGCCGGGCCCGCTGGTCACGCAGCTGGCGCGCAATTCGGGCAGCCTGCCGATCCCGATCACTATCGTTCCCGGCGAATTGTCGCGCGACCGTCTGGAAGCCATCGCCAAGGGCTGAAAAGGCGCAGATGCAGATCACAGGATCAGCACCGCAGCGGGCACGGGTCAGCTCGCTGCGTTCAGCATCCTGGAAATTTCATCTTTCAGCTGCATCCGGCTGCGGCGCATTTCGGTTTCGCGCTCATCGGCGACAGGCTCGACCAGCGTTTCCGCCCGGTGGATCGCACGATTGACCGCGTGATACTCTTCCGCAAGCCGCGCAAAATGCGCATTTTCCAGCTTCAGTCGGTGCATCAGCTCAATGGAATGCGGAAATTCCTCTGCCAGTTCATGGGGCGTGTGCGACATGAAATCCTCCTTGTGTCCCGGATGTCACAAGGATCCTATCACAGCGCCACCAGACGGCATTGATCTGGCACAATCCTGCGCTCAGCGCTCAGCGATCTCCGCCCGCGCCATCCGGCTCGGCCACATCCAGCACCTCGTCACGCACCATGTCGGTGCGCGCATTCACATCGCGCGGGTCGCGCGGCGGCTCGGGCACAACAGGCGGGGTCTCGCCGCGCAAGGCTTCGGGGTTGCGCAGCCAGATATCGCGCTGGGCAAAGGGTATCTCGATCCCTTCTTGCTTGAAGCGCTCGGCGATCTGATGGCGCAGCTCGGTGCGCACGGCCATGGCAAAACTCACATCGCTCAGCACCAGCCGCAGCTCGAATTCCAGCGCATCGGCCCCGAAATCCATGAACAGCACCTGCGGCTCGGGGTCGATCAGCGCCAAGGGCTCGTTTTCGCCGATTTCCTTGAGGATGCGTGACACCTTGCGCGTGTCCGTGCCATAAGCCACGCCCACGGGAATCGAGATCCGGCCCAGCGAGTTATACCGCGTCCAGTTGGTGACTGTGCCCTGAATGAGATCCGCATTGGGCACGACCACATCGGTCCGGTCGAAGGTCTCGATCACTGTCGAGCGCACGGAAATCGAGCGCACTGTGCCCATGGTGCCGCCGACCTCGATCCAGTCCCCTTCGGCGACAGGGCGCTCAATCAGCAGGATCACACCCGAGATGAAATTCGACACGATATTCTGCAGCCCGAAGCCGATCCCCACCGACAGCGCCCCGGCGACAATCGCAAGCCCGGACAGATCAATCCCGGCTGTCGAGATCGCGACCAGCGCCGCGATGAAGATACCGACATAGCCGGTGCCGGAAATCATCGCCTTCTGCCCACCCTTGTCGATCTTGGTCTTGGGCAGGACCGAGCTTTCCAGCGCCCCTTGCAGGATGCGCGTCAGCATATAGCCGATCGAAAAGACGATGACGAAGCTGAGAATATTGGTCGGCGATATCCGGGTTTCACCGATGCGGAACCCCTCGCGCAGCATCTGCCAGAATTCCAGCAATTCGGTCGGGCGCACCCCCCAGATCAGCGCGAAAACCGGCAGCGACAGGATCACCAGCGCGAAATTGATCAACGACGGGATCAGCGCGGTATCCACGTCTTCCTCGGTCTTGGTGATGACGCAATAGACATCTTCATCAAGCTGCATCAGGAACAGCAACAGCACGATCAGCCCAAGCGAGCTGACTGCCGGAAAGAGCAGCGCCTGCGCGGCCTGGACATAGCCCACAGCCGCAAAGACCGGGGCCCCCACGGCGATGACCATCACCACCTTGCCCAGCACCGCGATCATCCGGTCGATGAACCGGGCTTGCCGCGTCTCCTGTTCCGAGGCTTCGGAATTATGCTGGCCCAGCAACATGCCGATGCGCAGCAGGACAAGCCCGATAAAGACCAGCACCGGGAAGGCCAGCACAGCATTCGCCGCATCGGAATTACTGGCGACCGGAAAGAACTCGTCGATCAGCGCGGATACGGCCAGCGCCGCGCCGATCATATTGGCCCAGAAACGCCCCTCACGACGGCGGGTCGCGGGCAGTTGCAGAGCCGCAGAGCGGCTTTCCTCGACCGGGAACGCCTGCCGGCCTGCCCAGCGCGCAGTGAAATAGGCAAGCCCCGCATAGATCATGCCCGTGGTCACCGGCTCGCTGCTCGCGCCCAGAACCGAACTGAGTTCCAGCGCGATGCTGATCGCGATAACGGCCGTGACCGGAACAATGATCTGCGTCAGCGACAAAAGCCGCGCCAGAATCCGCTTGCCGCGGCGCGTGCCGCCATCGGTCAGCCAGCGCGCGACGATCTGTTCGATCCAGCGCCGCCCGCGCAGCAGAACGAAGCCCGAAACCAGAACCAGCAACAGCGACACAGGCAGATTGGAGCGGAATTCGCGCATCCTTGCCGGGTCATCGACCAGCCCCATCACCTGGGTTACAAAGACGAAACTCGTGCCCCAGACCGCATCCACCGCAGCCACCCAGTTGACCGGGTTGACTGGTGCGGGCCAGAGCGTCAGCAGGGCCTCGGCATCGCGTTCGCGCAGCGTGGTGTCGATTTCGCGGATCAGACTGTCAGCGCGGCGGAAAGCCTCCTGCGCGGCAATCCCAGGGGCTTGCAGTGCGGATAGCTGTTCGGCCAGTTCCGCGCGGCGTTCCGCAATCTCGGGGGCTTCGGTCGCGCCATCCTCTGGCGGCGGGCCCAGGGCTGCGATCTGTTCGCGCAGCCCGGCAATGCGCGATTGATTGGCATCCTGCGCAGCCAGGAACCGCGTTCTGAACCCGACCAGTTCCGTGCGCAATTCTGCAAGTCGTTCATTCGTGACCGGGCGGCCATCCAGCCAATCCTCGGCCTGTTGCGCAAAGCGGCGCCAGGATTCGTAATCAGGCGCGGTGGATTGCGCAGAAGCAGGGGCCGCGTCCTGTGCCTGCGCGGGAAGGGCGAAGCCCGACAGCGTGCAGATCAACGCCAGCGCGATGATTCGGATCAGATGCATGGGCCTGCCTTATGCGTCCTCGAAAACCGGCGGCAAGTGCCGCGCCGGGCGCGCGAGCCACTCCGGCACAGGCAGGTCCTTGCTGCGCAGGAAATCGGGATTGAACAGTTTCGACTGATAGCGCGTCCCGTAATCGCACAGGATCGTCACGATGGTATGGCCCGGCCCCATCTCGCGCGCCATGCGCATCGCGCCCGCGACATTCACGCCGGACGACCCGCCAAGACACAGCCCTTCCTCGGCCAGCAGATCAAAGACGATCGGAAGCGCCTCTTCATCCGCGATCTGCGCGCAGAAATCCGGGGTGAACCCTTCCAGATTGGCCGTGATCCGCCCCTGCCCGATCCCCTCAGTGATCGATGTGCCTTCGGATTTCATCTCGCCCGAAGTGTAGAAACTGTAAAGCGCCGCCCCCAGCGGATCCGCGAGTCCCATCTTCACGCCTTTGGGCTGCAGCGCCTGCGCCACCCCGGCCAGCGTGCCGCCAGACCCCACCGCGCAGATGAACCCATCCACCTTGCCGCCGGTCTGGTCCCAGATTTCCGGCCCTGTGGTCTCGATATGCGCCCGACGATTGGCCACATTGTCGAACTGATTCGCCCAGATCGCGCCATTCGGCTCGGTTTCAGCGAGGGCTGCGGCGAGGCGCCCGGAATAGCGCACATAGTTGTTCGGATTGCGATAAGGGGCAGCGGGCACTTCGACCAGTTCGGCCCCGGCCAGCCGCAACATATCCTTCTTTTCCTGACTCTGGGTCTCGGGGATCACGATCACAGTGCGAAACCCCATCGACGCCCCGACCAGCGCCAGCCCGATACCGGTATTCCCGGCAGTTCCTTCGACAATCGTGCCACCCGGCCGCAAGACCCCCTGCGCCACGGCGTCACGGATGATATAGAGCGCCGCACGATCCTTGACCGACTGGCCGGGGTTCAGAAACTCGGCCTTGCCGAGGATCTCGCAGCCCGTGGCCGCGCTGGCCTTGTTCAGCCGGATCAGCGGGGTATTCCCGATCGCGGCAGACAGGTTGGCGTGAAAACTCATGTCAGACTCCGATATCAACGCGGCGCACCCTCAGCGAGAAGGAGCGCGATTGCAAGCTTGCCGACGCAGCTCTGGCTGACAATGCCGCGACCGTGAGCGATAGAGAACAGATCTCAGAGCACGTCGTAGCGCTTGGCCGTCCTTGCATAGAGCCACAGGCCGAAGACCATGGCCGCCTGCCCGGCACCAAAGAACAGCGGCTGGACGTTGCCCAGCGCGGTCAGCCCCTGAGACATTGCGAGCACACCCCAAGCCAGAGTGACCAGCGCCGCGAGCAGGGTCAGCGACAGCACCAGCACCGAGGCGCGATCGCGCAACAGCAGCAGGATCGTCCCCAGAAGCCCGAGCCAGATGGTCGCGGTCAGCGCGATCGCTGCCCATTGCGGCATGAGATCGAACAAGCCGCCAAGCCCCATTGGCTCTGGCAAGGCCAGCATCTGGCCAAGCGCCTCGTAGCGTTCGAAGACATATTCGACAGCGTGAAAGGCGAACCAGAACAGGCCAACAATCCCGAAAATGATGACAAGACTACTGCGGCGCTTTGTTGCGGGCATGGAATACTCCCTCTTTGCCGATAGATTGCCCTGAGTGACAGAGACTGTCCAGCCCTCGAACGGCCTGAATGCGCATGAAGCTGCAAAGCAAACGCCCCGCAGATTGCGGGGCGCTGATCATGACGGCAAGCGCGTGTTTCAGGCCGCGAAAAGCAGGCGGGCCTCATGGGCTTTCAACGTCATCCGCGCGGATCTGTAGGCCGCCTGCCCCTTGCGGTCGGACAGTTCGGGGAAGAGGGCCAGAATCTCGACGCGCTGTTCCTCGCCCAGACCATCAAGCGAGTGATCAGCAGGCTGGAAGCTTTCGCTCCACATTCCGTCGCCCAGAACGATCTGATGCGAGTCGAACAGGATATGGACATAGCAGACCGGCCCTGTGTCGCGCTCGATCCCCGGCTGGCCCAACAGAAGGCCCGCAGGCACAAGCACTTCCTTTTCGCCGAACAACACTTCCGCGCGCGATCCGCAGACCAGAACCCGATGCGCCGGGGAAACCCGCGTATCCACTTCGGGCGTGTTCAGTCCCAGCGCCCCGGCGCGGATCATGACCGCTGCATAATCGGGCTGCGCCGCCAGCTCAACTGCATCGATGCTGCGCTGCCCGGTCCAGACCAGCGGCAGATAGCCATGGTCGCGGGTCAGGATCAGATCGCCAGGTTGCAGCGCCTCGACCGGTTTGCGCCCTTCTGCGGTGTCGATCAATGTGCCGGCGACAAAGCAGGGAATTTCGACGTCCTTGTCTTCGCCCAGTTTGTTGTCATCGCTATCCGGCGTCAGGTTGATCGAGCCAGCGTCGAATGGTGTCGAAGACACTTCGATGCTCAGGATCGCCCCCGGCTGCCAGGGATCATCGACATTGAACGTGTCCGAGGGCGACAGGAAATTGATCGTGCTGCCATCAGGCGCTTCCAGTGTCAGTGCGACGGTCTGGCCCTGCTGGGTAAAGGTCTCGCCGGTTTCGGGGTCAAGCTTGGTATAGGTGCCCCAGAATTCATGCACGCCGGACAAGGTGTAGGTCACACCATCGATCTCGACTGTCGAGCCGACCGGGATCACATTGCCGAACGTGTCTTCGGGCGTTTCGAACTCAAGGCCGTTCAGCACGCCTTTCAGTTCCGACAGGTCGGGGTCCGCATCATATGTGTATGTCGTTCCAAGTTCCGTCTCTGTCGTCACCTCTGGACCGCGCGTCCAGATCAGGTCGCTAATCGTTACCAATGGCATCGCTCTTCACCTTCCCAAAACCTGAGCTGCAGACAGATATCTGCACCCAACCCAAATATCACCCGTGCAATCCATCCGGCATCACAGGCGCAAGACCCCGATTGCGGTTATAACATTATTTGCGAATGTCTACCTTATCATTATGGCGAAAACAGGGCATATCCGGGCAATCTGAGCAACCCGATGCAGATTTGTTTCCCACTTCAGCACAATAACCCGCAGGCCATCGATCTTGTTACGGATCGGAAACCATGGATGCATGTTCACGCTCTACCCTAAGCTGTAAAAGGGATCGCGCAACAGAGAATCACTGCGAGTCCCGGTCCGCTCGGCAGGCTGGATGCACCGGGACTGCGCGTGCTGGCCTGCGCATAACGGACCCGGCTGAGCAAATGAGCAAGCCCCCGCCCGGCGATCAGTCACGGCTCTGGCGCAGTCGCAGCCCGGTGGTCCTGTCGAACAGATAGACGCTGCGCGCCTCGACATGCAGCGCAATGCGCGCATCGGGACGCTCGACATGGTTGCCTTTGGTCTCGATCACCAGCTTGGGCTTCCCGTCGCTCGCGCAATGGATGTAAGAGACACCGCCCAGCGCTTCGGTCATCTCTACCCTGTGCGTCCTGCCCTCGCGAATCCCGATATCCTGCGGCCGGATCCCTGCAACCAGATCGTCGGCATGGCTTGGGCAGCGGCAGGGAATCACCTCGGGGCTGATGGCGGGGGCGAGAATGCCGCCCTCGACGGGCCGGGCCGGGACCAGATTCATCGCAGGCGAGCCGATGAACCCCGCCACGAACAGATTATCCGGGTCGCGATAGAGAT
The DNA here is from genome assembly GCA_007118445.1 of Natronohydrobacter sp. Taxonomy (GTDB): domain Bacteria; phylum Pseudomonadota; class Alphaproteobacteria; order Rhodobacterales; family Rhodobacteraceae; genus Roseinatronobacter. The sequence continues at coordinate 4,360 of SKRP01000059.1, read as the reverse complement.
CGAGCGGCGCACCCACCTGCTCGACACGCCCGCCGCGCAGCACGACGATCTTGTCGGCAAGCGTCATCGCCTCGACCTGATCATGGGTCACATAGATCATGGTCGCGCCGATTTCGCGATGCAGCCTTGCAATTTCCACACGCATCTCGACACGCAGTTCCGCATCAAGATTGGACAGCGGCTCGTCGAACAGGAACACCTCGGGGCCGCGCACAATGGCCCGCCCGATCGCCACGCGCTGGCGCTGTCCGCCCGAAAGCGCCTTGGGCTTGCGGGTCAGATAGCTGTCGAGGCGCAGGATATCGGCGGCTTTCGCGACTTTCTCGCGGATCTCGGCCTTGGGATGGCCGTTCATCTTCAGCCCGAAACCCATGTTTTCGGCGACCGTCATATGCGGATAAAGCGCATAGGTCTGAAACACCATCGCCACCCCGCGCTGCGCCGGGTCCAGCCGGGTGACATCGCGCGCACCGATATGGATCTGGCCGCCCGAGGTTTCCTCCAGCCCTGCAATCATGCGCAACAGCGTGGATTTGCCGCAGCCCGAAGGACCGACGAAAACGCAGAATTCGCCGGGCGCGATATTCAGATCAATGCCGTGGATGACTTGCGATTCGCCGTATTTCTTGATGACATTGTTCAGGGTCACGCCAGACATGGATCAGGCCCTCTTTCGGCTGTGATGGGCAATTTCTTCGGGAAAGCGCCAGGTTTCGGTTTCCGCGCCGATGGTCCGGGCAATCGCGCGCAGCTCGGGGGCCAGTGCGTCCAGCGCAGCCAGATCCGTGCGCGCAGTGGTCGAGGTGATCGACAGCGCCCCGAGCACCGAGCCGCCCGAGGACAGGATCGGCACAGCCACGCAGATGATCCCCGGTTCATGCTCTTCGTCGTCGAAAGCATGGCCCCGCGCCCGGATCGCCGCGAGTTCGGCGCGCAGTGCCGCGGGCGTGGTGAGGGTCTTCTCGGTGAAGCGGTGCCAGCTCTGCTGCGCAAGGATCGCGGGCAGTTGCGCCTCGGGCAGGAAGGCAAGCATCGCCTTGCCGACACCGGTGCAATAGGCCGGCCCCACCTTGCCCGCCTGCGAATACATGCGCACCGGGTCGCGGGCATTGCGCTTGTCGACATACAGCACCTGCGCATTGTCGAGTTGCGCCAGATGCACGGTCTCGCCTACCTGCTCTGACAGCCGGTCGAGATGCGCACGCGCGACCGGGGCGAGCGAGCTGTGCTGCCAGGCGACATGCGCCAGCCGCACCAGACGGATGCCGATACTGTAGACCCCGCGCTCCGGGTCGAAAGACAGCATTCCCTGACTGACCAGCGTCTGCAACAGGCGATAAAGCGTAGCCTTGGGGAAGGGGCTTTGATCGAGCAGATCGGAAAACCGCACCGGCCGCTCATGCGCGGCCACCAGGTCGAGCACGTCGAGCGCCTTGGCAACTGTCCCGTCAGATGGCGATGTGGTCATGCGGCCCCTGCCCGCCTGCAACAAATTCTTGACAAAGCCTAGCCAGTCATTTCATCATTTTCAATATGTAAAAACAGGTTCCAAATAGTGAAACCGATAAGGGAGGAAAACATGCGGTTCACATTCACGGGCGCGGCCTCGGTGCTGGCGCTGACAACAGCTCTGGCCCTGCCTGCCAGCGCCGATCTGACCGGCGATCTGCGCATCTTCTTCAATGACCAGAACCCTGCGCCGCGCGCCGCCATCGAGGGCATGGTCGAGCGCTTTCAGGAGATGCATCCTGATCTGAATATCGAGCTGACCCTGATCGACCGCGAGGCCAACAAGACCCAGATCCGCAATTACCTGACCGCCAATGCCCCCGATGTGAATGGCTGGTATGCGGGCAACCGGATGCGGCCTTATGTTGCGGCGGGTCTGTTCGAGGATGTCTCGGACCTGTGGGATGGCCCGATGGGGGAAGAGCTGGCCTCGACCCGTCCGGCATTGACACTCGACGGCAGACAATGGGGCGTGCCCTATACCTATTACCAGTGGGGCATCTATTACCGCTCGGATATCTATGAAGAACTTGGCCTGACGCCTGCCGCCACCTGGGAGGAAGAGCTGGCAAATTGCGAGGCGATCCTCGCATCGGGCCGCAAATGCTACGCCATCGGCACGCGCTTTCTGTGGACCGCAGGCGGCTGGTTCGACTATCTGAACCTGCGCACCCATGGCTATGACTTCCATATGGCGCTCACCGCCAATGAAATCCCCTGGACGGATGACCGCGTGCGCGAAACCTTCGCCAATTGGCGCACCCTGCTCGACATGGGGGCCTTCATCGACAACCACACGGCCTATACATGGCAGGAGGCGCAGCCCTATCTGGTCAATGGGCAGGCGGCCGCCTATCTGATGGGCAATTTCATTGTCGAGCCATTGCGCGATGCGGGCCTGACCGATGACACGCTCGGCTTCTACCAGTTCCCGGAGATCACCCCCGGCATCCCGATGGCCGAAGACGCGCCCACCGATACGCTGCACATCCCGGCGCAGGCCCAGAACAAGGAAGCTGCACGCGCCTTCCTGCAATATGTGGCGAGTGCCGAGAACCAGACCATCGCCAATGAAGTGCTGGGGCAATTGCCGATCAACAGCCAGGCGCAAGTCGCCGATGACAAGTTCATTCAGGCCGGCTTCGAGATGCTGTCGAATGCGACTGGCGGTATCGCGCAGTTCTTCGACCGTGACGCCGATGCCGAAATGGCCAGCGCGGGCATGGAGGGCTTTCAGGAATTCATGGTCTTGCCCGACAATCTGGATGCGATCCTGAACCGGCTGGAAAGCGTGCGCCAGCGGATTCTGGAAGACTGACAAGCGTTTCCTCCCGACCGCCGGGGTGGCTCTCGGGCTGCCCCGGCGTGTTTCCCGATCAATTACAGGCTGGAAAATGGCCGCACCTTCTCTCTCGGACACTGCCCCACCGCCTGCGCGCAGCTTCTGGCAACGCAACCAGATGCGGCTTGCGCCATGGCTGTTTCTGGCCCCCGGCATCGCCTTTTTCGCGGTTTATGTGATTTTCCCGATTTTCCAGAGCTTCCATATCAGCCTCTATCGCTGGGATGGCCTGGGCGAGGCGCGCTATATCGGGATACAGAATTACGAACGCCTCTTCGATGATCCGGCTTTCTACACGTCGCTCTGGAACAATCTGCGCTGGTTGCTGCTCTATCTTCTGGCGATCCCCGGCGGGCTGTTCATTGCGCTGTTTCTCAACCAGCAGGTCCGTGGCATCAGGCTCTACAAGTCTCTGTTTTTCTTCCCGTTCGTGATTTCTCAGGTTGTGGTCGGGCTGGTCTTCGCGTGGTTCTACAACCCCTCCATCGGGCTTCTGAACCCCATCCTTGGGCTGTTCGGCGCAGGGCCGGTCAATATCCTTGGCAACCCGAATACAGTCACTTATGGCATCATCGCCGCCGGGCTCTGGCCGCAGGTCGCCTATTGCATGATCCTGTATCTGACAGGTCTGAACGCGGTCGATCCCGAACAGGTCGAGGCCGCGCGGCTGGACGGGGCCAAGGGCTGGAAAATGCTGTGGTATGTGATCCTGCCGCAACTGCGCCCTGCCACATTCATCGCCGTCGTGGTCACGGTCATCGGCGCGCTGCGCAGTTTCGACATGATCAGCGTCATGACCAATGGCGGGCCCTTCGGGTCGTCCCGCGTGCTGGCCTATTACATGTTCGAGGTCTCGCTATCGGAATACGGCTTCCGCATGGGCTATGGCGCTGCGATTGCCGTGATCCTGTTTTTGATCATGATGGTCTATATCGCCTTCTTCCTGTGGCGCATGTGGCGCGAAGAGCGGGGGGTCTGAGCCATGTTCCCCACCCCGGTCGAACGCCGCTCTGCCGCTGTGCAAAACACCTACAAGGCGCTCTTGCCCATTGCGCTGACCCTATGGTTGCTGCCGCTCCTGATGGTCGCGCTCTTCTCGGTCAAGCCGGATGCCGATTTCACGCAAGGCAATCTCTGGGGCTGGCCGTCAACCTTCGCGGGTTTCGAGAATTATGCCCGCGTTTTCACCGACAGCGCGATGCCGCGCTACCTGCTCAACTCGGTCTTCATCACAGTGCCGACTGTCATCGGGGCTGTGGCGCTTTCGTGCATGACAGGCTTTGCGCTGGGGGTGTATCGCTTCCGGGGCAATATCTGGATCTTCTTCATGTTCGTGGCGGGCAATTTCGTGCCTTTCCAGATCCTGATGGTGCCGGTGCGCGATCTGACTGTGAATATGGGGCTTTATGACACGCGCATGGGGCTGGTGCTGTTCCATATCGCCTTTCAGACCGGGTTCTGCACGCTCTTCATGCGTAATTTCATCCGCGCCCTGCCGCGTGAATTGAT
>SKRP01000259.1 GCA_007118445.1 Natronohydrobacter sp. | reverse complement strand
GGCTGTGTCGAAATCCAGCACCTCGCCCCCTGCGGCCTGCAAAAGCGCATGGCCCGCCGCCGTGTCCCATTCCATGGTCCGGCCCAGCCGCGGGTAGAGATCGGCCTCGCCCGCGGCCAGCAGGCAGAATTTCAGCGAGGATCCGGCAGAGCGCATATCGGCGACCGCATAGCGCGCGATATAGTCATCCGTCGCCTGATCACGATGCGATTTCGACGCGACGACCACCAGCGCCGCGCTGTCGGGTTCGCGCATCTGCAAGACCCGTTGCGCACCGGCCTGCTGCGGGTCAAACGGGCCGCTTTCCTCCACGGCCTGCCCCTGCGCGGTGGTGTAGAACATGCGCGCTTTGGCCGGGGCATAGACCACACCCTGCACTGGTACCCCTTTTTCGACCAGCGCGATATTGACAGTGAAATCGCCGCGCCGCTTGACGAATTCCTTGGTGCCGTCCAGCGGATCGACGATGAAGAAACGCTCGGCGCGCAAGTCATGGCTGGCAGCCTGTTCCTCGGTCACAAGCGCCACATCAGGAAAGGCCGCTTTCAGACCGGCGCTGATCAGCCGGTCGGCAGCCTCATCGGCTTCGGTGAGCGGGCTGGCATCGCCTTTCAGACGGACCTCGAAATCCGCGCCCTCATAAATCGCCATGATCGCCGCCCCGGCTTCCAGCGCGAGGCTGCGAAAGACCGTTTCGACCCGCGTCAGATCCAAATCCGTCATATCAATCCCCTGTTATCCTTGAAACCGGGCCTGATTGATCCCGATCCGCTTTCTGGCTAATCTGTCGCGCACAGACCTACCGGGGCGTGCAGGGCGCGACAAGAGGAAAGGCAGCAGATGCACAGCACCAGCACTGGCCGTTTCGGCTGGTATGTCATCTTCCAGACGCTGGATCTGATTTTCAATCAGGCCGTGCGCCATGTCCGCAAGACCCATGGCAATGCCATTATCGGGCTGATCCTGAACATTCTGCAGACCATGATGCTGGTCGCCGTGTTCATGCTGATCTTCGTCTTTGCCGGGATGCGCTCGGCGGCCATTCGCGGGGATACGCTGATCTATCTGATGAGCGGGGTGTTCCTGTTCATGGCCCATGTCAAGGTCATAGGCCAGGTGGCCGGGGCCGAAGGGCCGACGTCGTCGATGATGAAACACCGGCCCATGAATGCGATTGTCGCCATTGGCGGGGCCGCTTTGGGCGAGCTTTACATTCAGGTTCTGTCAGTGCTGGTGATCCTGTTTCTCTATCACGCGATCTGGACCCCGGTCGAAATCTACAACCCGGTGGCGGCTTTCGGGATGTTGCTGGCGGTCTGGTTCGCGGGCCTGTCCATCGGGGTGGTGCTCTATGCGCTCAAACCCTGGCTGCCGGGGCTGAGCAAGCTTCTGACCATGCTGATCACGCGGATGAACATGGTCGCCTCGGGCAAGTTCTTTCTCGCCAATATGCTGCCCGAAGCCTATCTGGCCTATTTCATGTGGAACCCGCTGTTTCACTGCATCGATCAGGCGCGGGGCCATGCGTTCATCAATTACAACCCGATGCATACATCGGCGATGTATCCGATCTATTTCGGCATGGCGCTGCTGCTGCTCGGCATGATGGGCGAGTTCTTCACCCGCAAACGCGCCTCGCTGAGTTGGTCGGCGCGCAGCTGAGTGCTCAGAACGCCGCCAGTTCGCGCAGCACGGCCTGCGCGGCCTGGCGCGGGTCGGGCGCGGCCCAGACGGGGCGGCCCATGACGATGTGATCGGCACCCGCGCGAAGCGCATCAGCGGGGGTGGCGATGCGCTTCTGATCGCCTGCCTCTGACCCGACAGGGCGCACGCCCGGTGTGACGATCAGCTTGCCCGCAGCCTCTGGCAGTGCCCTGATACCTGCGGCTTCCTGCGGGCTGGCAATCACCCCGTCCGCCCCGGCGGCCAATGCGCGCGCCGCGCGTTCCAGCGTGATTTCTGCCAGATTGCCGGGGCGGATCATCGCCTCGTCAAGATCGTCGCGATCCAGCGAGGTCAGCACGGTCACAGCGAGGATTTTCAGCCCCGATCCCCCGGCCCCTTCGCGCGCGGCGCGCACCACATGCGGGTCGCCCTGCACGGTCAGGAAATCCAGATCATATTGCGCGATCCCGCGCACAGCCGCTTCGACCGTGGCGCTGATATCGAAGAATTTCATATCCAGAAAGATGCGCTTGCCATGTTCCTGTTTCAGCTCATTGGCCAGCGCCAGACCGCCCCCGGTCAACATGCCCAGTCCGATCTTGTAAAAAGACACGGAATCGCCCAGCTGCGCGGCAAGTTCCAGCCCGGCCAGCGCATTGGGCACGTCCAGCGCTACAATCAGGCGGTCATCGGCTTTGGTCATGGGCAGGCGCTCCTTATTGGCAAACGTCCTGCCTTTAGGCCCGCCACCAGACGCGCGCAAGCCCTCAGTTGAAGAACTCGCGGAACAGGTTGCTGACCATCATCGTCAGGAAATCCTGATCGACATAGCCTGTGGGCACCAGATCGAACCGCGCCTGCGCCTGCCGGATGGCGATGCGGGTCTGATCGTCAAACACCCCGTCCACCGGACCGGGATCGAGCCCCAGCCGTGCCAGCCTGCGCTCGATCAGCACGCGGGTCGGTTGCGCCAGCCCAAGCGCGGCCTCGGCAGCGCGGGCACGCGCGACAGCAGGCGTCTGCGCGTCAGAAGGCACAGACTCGGGCGGTGTTGCAACACCCGGCACAGGCACGGGTTCGCGCTGCGCAATCCGGTCACGCGCATTCTCGACAAACTCCCCGTCCGGCCAGTCCGCAAGATACTGCTCATAGGCCGCCAGCGTATCCAGCGCCCGCGCCCGACGCCAGGCGGCCAGATCGCGGTTGCGCTCTTCGGCCTGACGCGCGAGTTCCACCTGCTCCAGCCGTTCGCGGGCCAGCCCGGCGAAAATACCCTCCGGATAGCGCTCCAGATAGCTGCGCAGCCCCGGCTCATCCCCGGCAGCCCCGGTCAGGGCCCAGAATTCGCGATCCTCGCGCTCCTGTGCTTCACGTCTTGCGCGCTCTTCGGCCTCGATCTCGGCGGCGCGTTCGGCCGCATCCGCGGCCAGCGCGAAAATCTGGTCACGGTCGAGATAGCTGGTTTCCTCCAGCTCGCGCAGGCTTTGCCAGCCTGCAATCGCCCCGCGCGTGCCGGGGCCGAAAATCCCGTCAATGCCGCGCGTGTCAAAGCCCAGCACGCTCAGATCGCGCTGGATCGCGCGGCGCTCGTCACGGGTCAGGAACAAAGCTGCCTCGATCCGGTCGGGCGCGTTGCGGATTGCTTCCAGCGCGCTGCGCGCAGCCTGTGCGTTCTGGCCATTGGGAAAGGCGTCAAGATAAGCCTGATAGCCTGCCTCGCTATCTTCTTCCTGCGCGATGGCCCAGGCGCGCAGATCAGCCCGCGCCCCCGGCGTGAATCCCTCGGGCAGAAAAGCCATATCCTCGGGCAACGCGCCTTCGCCGGTCAATGCGCGATTGGCCCGCGCGATACTGGCCAGTGTCGTCCCGGGGCGCAGCGAGGCGCGCAGACCCTGCACCACATCATCCACAGGGCCGCGCAGGACAGGGATACTGTGCGGCAAATCCAGATTTTCCGGCAGCCCCGCCCGCAACCACGGGCCGAAAAGCTGATCCGTCCGACCCGGAGCCAACCAGATCACAGCGCTTTCACTGGCCAGACCTGCGATTTCAGCCACCAATTCCAGCCGCAGCCCCTGCCCGTCGGCCAGCGCCAGCCCGGCATCGCTGCTGTCCGACCCCATCAGCCAGGACCCGCCATGCGAGGTCGCGAAAAGACCCCCGAGCACGATCACGAAGCGCTCGGTCTCTTCGCGCTGGGCCTGCTCAAAACTGCCCGCAAGCTGCGCACGCATCTCATCGGCGCTCAGATCTGCGCCCGAGATCACCAGAAAGCCCATCTCCTCGAAGGCCGTGACCGTATCCAGAACCTGCGCCGCGCCTTCAGCATCCTCGAACGCCTCATAGGACTGGTTGCCCAGGATCAGGGCAACACCCCCTGCCTGCGCTGACAGCCCCCATGACGCCACCAGCAGCCCTGCCAGAAATCCACGCATTGCCCAGTCCCTCCGCTGCAATTCGCAACCCGGGTCAGTCGTAACGCCGCAGATCCTCGATCACCAGCCCGTCATTGGGCAGTGATCCCGGTGGCACCAGCTCGACCTGACCTCTGAGTTTCAGAGTAGACAGGACAGTTTCTTCATACAATGCCGGATTTGCCGCGCGGGTCTCGATGCGAACGGTCATCACATCCTTTTCACCGGATCGTGTGGCCACAACCCGCGCGCGGTGGATTTCGTCATGCCGCGCCACAAG
>SKRP01000136.1 GCA_007118445.1 Natronohydrobacter sp. | reverse complement strand
TCTTCTGCCCGTCAGGCAAGTGCAGCCCGTCAGCGGAAACAGCGACAGGACGCGTGTTCTCGATCACGCGGATCTGCGCCTGCGCCAGATGCGCGACCAGCCGCTTGCGGGCCTGCGCGCCGATATGGGGCAGCAGCGGGCCTGCATCGACCAGTGTGATCTCGGGGGTATGGCCCTGCAGCCGATGCGCCATGGCAAGCGCCAGTTCGACCCCGGCAACCCCTGCGCCGATAACCGCGATCTGCGCGCGCACCGCCCCGGCCTGCAATTGTGCCAGCCAGTCCTGCCAGCGCGCGGCATAGGCTCCGAGCGGCTTGGCCGAAACGCCATGGTCGGCATAGCCCGGCAGCGCGGGCAGGTCCGAGGTGATCCCGATATCGATCGAGGCCAGATCATAGGCCACGGGCGGACGGCCCGGCACATGCACAAGCCGCGCACCCGTGTCCAGCCCTTCGGCCCGGCCAAGGATCACGCGCGCGCCTGCCCGCCGCGCCAGCCGGATCAGGTCGATTTCCAGCGCATCGCGGCTGTAATGGCCAGCGATATGGCCCGGCAACATGCCTGTATAGGGGGCGGTCGGGTCCGGATTGATCAGCGTCACGCGCGCCCCGGCCAGCGGGCGCATCGCCCAGCGATGCAGGACCAGCGCATGGGTATGGCCGCCGCCGATCAGCACCAGATCGCGGGTCAGGGGCAGGGGCGTTTGCATGGGGCAGACCTTTCGCGCAGCATGGCCTGCCTCTAGCGCAGCCCGGGCGCGATGACGAGGGGGGCAGGCTGCGGCCTAACGCCCGCGTGTCCATGCACCAGGGCGCAGACCGCCAAGCCGCACCATGAGCGCGACCGTGCCATAGACCGCGAAACCCAGCGGATCAGAGCGCATGAGCGCAGGCAGATCAGCGCGCGGTTTGGGGTCGTTCTGCATCAGATCGGGGTAACGCTGGCGGATTTGTGCGACGCCCTGATCCTGCCTGCGCCGCACGCGGACCAGATTGCCGAACCCCTCGACCAGCGGCCAGCGATAGGTGGCGCGGACCTGCACCCGCTCGCGGGGCGCAAAACTCAACCGCACAAAGGTATCGTCCGAGATGATATCGGGAAATTCCGGCCAGCGGCTGCGCCCTTCGGCATTGACCGCATAGATGCCGAAACCGGGGGCGCCGTCGCGCATGAATGGCACGCGCAGCCAGAACCGGCCATAGAGCCGGGTCGCAAGGCTGATGGCCGGCGCGATTTCCGGTGTCCCGGTGGCATAGCGCGGGCCGCGACCCGACAGCGCTGCGGCGAGTTCGGCCAGCAGCGGCGGGCTGACGATCACATCGGCATCCAGATAGACGCGCAACCGTCCGATGGCTTTTTCGTCGCCAGCATTCAGCGCGGCGATCTTGCTGCCCTCAAACAGATCGAGCACGCGCAGCCGCCAGCCCCGGCCCTCTGCCATCTCGCGAAAGCGGCGGGCGACCCCGACCGTGTCATCATTGCAACCATTGGCGATCACAATGACATCGACCGTGTAGCCCGGCACCGGGTCCGAGCTGAGCAGGGCTTTCAGGCAGGCCCCGATATAGCGCTCTTCATTATTGGCCGGGATCAGGACTGACAGAACCGGGGTCATGGGCGCACCTCTTCGGGGTCAAAGCCCACCAGCGCATTCCAGCGCGGGTTGTCGTCTTCGACATGGCGCAGCACCCCGAAGCTGCCCCAGTGATTGGCGCGGCGAATGTCGGAATAATGCACGAAAACCCCGCCCCCACCTTCATACCAGCCGCGCAGAAGTTCGGAATAGAGCAGGCCCATGCCTTCGGAATAGTTGAAATCGACAAAGAGCGCGGTCAGGTCGGGGTCATTCATCACCTCGCCCAGGCCCAGCAGATGCGTGCCGCCTTCATAGGCGACCAGGTCCAGCCCCCAGCGGTCGGCGACATCCAGATGATAGGGCAGGTAATGCGCATGGATGCGCGCGACCGTGCCGCGCGTGTCGTTGCTGTGGCGACCATCGAGCAGCTCTTCGGTCAGTTTCGGCTCCAGGATGCGGTGACTTTGGGCTTGGATGAAAGCATCAAGCTCTGCGCCGCTCAGGCCCTGCGCTTCGCCCTGCGCGCGCGCCTCGGACCGCGCGTCGGACAGCCAGTCGCGCAGCATCGGGGCCGCTTCCGGCGTGCCGAGCGTGCCGCTGAAATAGCCCGTGATCGCATAAGTGTCGAACAGCGTGGGCGGAGCCGGGTTGTCGGGGCTTTCGGCCTGCCAGTTGCGGGCCTCAAGCTGATCCTCCAGCCCCAGCCAGCCGGTCTGCGTGGCCAGAACGCGGTTCAGCCGATGACCCTCATCGCCAAATACCGTATCGAAAATCTGCACCATTTCCGCAGCCCGCATCGCGTTCCATTCCTGCCACAGATCGCGATTGCCCCAGCGCGCCTCGGCGGCCTCGGCGCTTGCATTGGCCTGCGGGAAGGACCAGTTCCAGGTCTCGTTGGAAAACTCGATCCAGGCGGTCAGGTCAGGGTCAAGCTGGTCGCGGATCATTTCGGCCATGGCCGTGATATAGGCGTCATCGGCCAGATGCGGGATGTTGAACCACGGGTCCGCGCCCATCTCATTGGCGGTGCGGATCAGGATCTCAACCGGCACCCCGCGCGGCACCCAGGAGTAGTCATCGGGCAGCGGGCGGGTGTCCCATGCGCTCCAGGTCGCGTAATTGGTGTTCTGCCAGGCCATGAAGCGCAACAGCGCCATGCCCTCCATCCGGGCACGCCAGTCAGGGTTCAGCAATTCGCCGGCCTCATGGGCGGCGATATGGTCCTGATGCACGATCTGGATGTTGCGGATCGGGTCGCTTGGATCGGTCTGGCGGATGGTCAGTTCAACCCCGCCCGGGCCGGGAGTGAAGCTGAACCACAGCGCATTGCGCCCCGCGCGGCGCACACCGCCGACGCGCCCGCCGATGTCCAGCCGCCCTGTGCCCTCATAGGTCAGCCGGTAATTCCCGGCAACGCCGCCCGTATCCTCGGCCAGATCGACCAGCAGCAGGGTAGAGATGCCAGTGATCGCTTCGGGGATATGGGTCGGCCAGCCCATCGGCCCGAGCGCGCCTGCGTCGATCAGATCATCCTTTTCCCAGCCGCCCCATTGCCCCGGCAGATGCCCATACCAGGCCCGCGCCGTTTTCATCACATCGATGAACGGGCGCTGCGGCTGGTAGTCGCGCAATTCGGTCATGTTCATGCCCAGCCAGGGCGCGGTTCCGGCCTCGCGCGGCGAGGTCAGGCCCTGCGCATATCCCGCAACGGGCAGGGCCAAGGCCATGACAAGCGCAAACCCGCCCCTCATGGTGCCACCCCGGTCTGCGGCAGGCTGCGCACCACATCCCATGCGACCGCTTGCATCAGCGCGGCCACTTCGGGCGAAGGGGCATCGGCCGGGCTGCCATCCGCGCGCGTCAGCTCATGCGGCAGGCCGCGCGGATCGCTGTGATAGAGCGTTGCAAAATGCACCAGCGCGACCAGATAGCTGCCCAGATCATTGGGATGGATCGTGTCGCGCGTGCCATCGTCATTCAGCGCAAACAGCCCGTGCCGGTCCGCCAGCCCCGGCAGACCGCCCTGCGCTTCCAGCGCGCGGGTGAAAGCGGCCATGGCCTGACCGGCGGGGATCAGGTGGATCACGCCTGTATCGGGCATGGCCATGGCCTGCGCCATGATCGTGCCTTCCCAGAGCGCGGGCAGATCCGCGTCGATCCGTTCCAGCCAGCCATCCGCGATCCGGGTGTCATGCCAGGTTTCATACAGATAGATCGGCATATCGGTGCGGTGCTGGCGCGCGAAACCGGCCCAGAGCCCGGCATGACGGCCCGACTCGTGCCAGCGAATCGCATCCTGCAGATCGACCATTTCCGTCAGCACCAGAGCGTCATAGCTGCCGCTTTCCAGCGCCGGTTTCGCGGGCGCATGGGCCGGGCTGTCATTCATTTCGGCAAAGCCGTTGATGGTCAGCGCGGGATCCCAATGCTCGCGCAGGCTGGTGCCCCATCCAAGCTGGCTGTGATAGCTGGCCTCGTCAAACCCGGCGGCCTGCGCCAGTTGCTGCGTGAAGGCCGGGATATTGGGGCCGACTAGGCTATGGCCCAGATGATAGACCGACAGGCCCGTCTCGGGGGCGGGCAGCGGCTGTGCATGGAGCGCTGCGCGTTCCTCGGCGTCAAGCGCGGGCAGGGGGCGGGGGGATTTCCAGATCCAGGCCGCAGTTCCGGCGATGAGTGCTGCGGTCATGCCAGAGAGGATGATCCGTCCTGTTCGACCTTCGGGCAGTTTCAGCATGGGTCTGTTTCCTCTGGCGCGCATCCGCACCGGGGCTGCGCATTGT
>SKRP01000311.1 GCA_007118445.1 Natronohydrobacter sp. | reverse complement strand
GCCGCTTCCAGCTCTTCCGGCCCCATATGCGAGGCGGGCGTGTTGATCAGGTCGCGGGTCAGAAACTCGCCCGAGACAATCGCCGCCAGCCGGGTGGCATCGACCCCGGCAGGCGCGATCATCTGGCCCAGCGCCGGGGTGTCGCCTTGCCGGAAGCGTCGGTAGCTATAGCCGCCCAGACACCAGCCCAGCACCTCTTCGGCCAGTTCCCAGGCATCGAGCTGATGCTGCAGCCGGTAAGTCACGGCTGGCAATTTCGGCCGCGCGCCGCCCAGACAGAAACGGCTGCGCGCGCACGCAGTTGCGGACCCGCGCCCGACCGCAGCAAGGCTGAGCGCCCCGTCCGCATCGGGCACCAGCGCGATCTGGCCTGCGGCGGCGGAAAAACCGACGCTTTCCAGAAAGGCGCGCACGCGTTTGGGCTGCATGTCGGTCCAGTCCGACAAGCGCTCTGCATCGACCAGATGCAGGTCCACGGCGCGGCTGGTTTCGGGCGCGAAAGGGATGGCGGTGAAGTCAGGTCCGTCGGTCATGCATGTTTTCCGTGAAAATGAAAACTCTGCGCGACACTAGACCATGCCCGGCCAGAAGGGAAAGCGGATATCCGCGCGGCTGTTCAGCGGGATGCACAGCCACATCCTGTACGCCCCCGTGCGGGCGCTAACCGGTCAGGACCACCGGCAGATACCGCCATATCGCCCGACACACTGATCCTGCGGCACCCTGGGCGGATCACGCGCCGGGCATGGTGGACGAGTGGTGTTCGATGATTTCCCAGCCTGCAGGACCGCGGCGATAGACGAATGTGAAGCGCGCGGTCACATCATGCCGTTCGCCGCCGACCGTCGTGGCGAAAGAATAAATCCCGGAATTGACAGCAATGGGATCATAAACCCGGATATGCTGCTCGATGATGGTGCCTTTCGGGTTCAGGCGCAGGAATTCGGTGAAATAATCCTCGATCATGTCAGGAGTTTTGCGCAGCTGGTCTGACAGGGTCGGCAGCAGGATCGCGTCCTTGGCATAAAGCGCTGCGACCTGCTTGGGATCATGCGATTGCAGAGCTGCATTCCAGTCATCAAACAGAGCTTCGATTTCGCCTTCGATAGTGTCCAGTTGCGCCATGACGATCTGTCCCTTTGTCCTGCAGTCTTATGTCACAATGCTGCTACTACCTGATTTACGCAGAATCGGCCAGCAATGACGTGGTCGCACAGGGGGGCATTCACATGACTGATGACGCAAACATGCCGATCTGCCCGCTTTGCGACCGGCCCATCCCGCCCGATGTGCCGCAAAGCCTGCACCATCTGGTGCCGAAACTGCGCGGCGGCAAGGGCGGGCCGGTGGTGCTGCTGCACGATATCTGCCACCGTGAAATCCATGCCAGCCTGACCGAGACCGAACTCGCCCGCAATTATGCCACGACCGACGCCCTGCGCGCCCATCCGCGGCTCGCGAAATTCATCAGATGGGTCGCGCGCAGACCCCCGGATTTCAATTCGACCCTGCCGGGAAAACGCCGCGCGGCGCGGCGCTGAGCCCCGCCAGCGCCGGATTTGCGCCGGGTCGAATCGGGGCAGCCAGACCATGCCCCGGCTAAGACCTAAGAAGGGGAAGCCATCGCGGCAGATTGACGCTAAGCTGCGGGCAGGGAGAGAGACAGCAAGAACCAGCACATACAGGCCCATGATGCGTGAATCATTGATTACCATGAAAGCTGTCACCAGAAAGAGGGACGAAATGATACTGGTGGTAGATGATCACCCGCTATTCTGCGAGGCGTTGCAGATGGCCCTGTCGGACACGATGGGCCCGGCGCAGGTCGAAACGGCCAGCTCGCTTGAAATGGCGCTTGAGCGGCTGCGCAGCGGCGCTGAGATCGACGCCATCGTGCTGGATCTGAACCTGCCCGATGTGGCCGGTCTGGACGGGCTGACCCGGCTGCGCACCAGCGCGCCCGGTGTGCCGGTGATCGTGGTGTCGTCCATGTCGGATGACCGGATCATCACGGCAGTCCTGCATGCAGGTGCTGCCGGTTTCGTGCCCAAGCACAGCCCGCGCGATGCTTTCGTCACCGCGATTCGCGCGGCCAGCCAGGGCGGCACCTATCTGCCGCAGGGCTATACGCCGCCCGCCAAAGGCGCCCCGCCCGATGCCGAACGCGGCGCGATTGACCGGCTGGCCGAGCTGACCCCGCAACAGGCGCGTATCCTTGCGCTGATCTGCGAGGGCTATCTGAACAAGCAGATCGCCTTCGAGCTGTCGATTTCGGAAACCACGGTCAAGGCGCATGTCACCGCGATCCTGCGCAAACTGGGCGCGCAGAGCCGCACCCAGGCCGTGCGCATCGCCAATTCTGCCAGTTTCGCCGAGATCCTGCGCCGCCATGAAAGGTCATAATCCACCAAGCCAGCGCCGCGCGCCCGATTGCACCAGAGGGCAGATCAGGTAGTCTGCGGCGCAGAAGAAACCGCCGCCAGGGAGGGGAAGGCGCGTTGTCAGCTGCACCGACATTCATCACTCGTGCCCAGTCCGCAGAGCCGGACACAGAACGCGCCATGGCCGCGCTGCTGGCCCGGTTCGACCCGAAAACCCTCGCCTTGCTGATCCTCTTCGTGGGCGAGGACCATGACCTCAGGGCCATCGAGCGCGCCCTTGCCCCGGTCATCGGACAGACCCGGATCATCGGCTGCACCACGGCAGGCGAGATCGGCACAGGCGGCTATCTGGAAGGCCAGATCGTCGCGCTTGGCCTGCCGCGCAGCCATTTTCAGGTCGCCACCGGCCATCTGACCGACCTGCAGCGTTTCAGGCCGGAACAGGCGCGCGATATGGCCTTCGAGCTGCGCGCCGAAGTGACCTTTTCGACTGCGGACTGGGCCAATGAAGTCGCCTTCCTGCTCAGCGACGGGCTGTCGCTGATGGAAGAACAGCTTGCCTGGGCGTTGTCGGAAGCGCTCGGGCAAAGCCCGCTGGTCGGCGGATCGGCGGGGGACGGGCTGAAATTCGGCAAGACCCATGTGCTGCATCAGGGGCGGTTCATGACTGATGCCGCCGTGCTGGCCGTGCTGCGCACGCCCTGCCGCGTGACTGCGTTCCGCTTTGATCACCTGACCCCGACCGACCAGCGCATGGTCGTCACCGATGCCGATCCCGATCAGCGGATCGTGCGCGAAATCAACGGGATGCCCGCGGGGCCGGAATATGCCCGCATTCTGGGCAAGGATCCGCAGCAACTCTCGCCCTTCACCTTCGCGGCTTTTCCGGTGGTGTCCAAGATCGGCGATGATCATCATGTGCTGGCCATCCAGCGGGTCGAACCCGACGGCACGCTGCGCTTCTTCTCGGCAATCGAGACCGGGCTGGTGCTGCGCCTTGCCCATGGCGCCGATCTGGAAAGCCATCTTGAACAGGAACTCACGCGCCTGTCGGAATATGGCGGCACGCCCACAATCCTGGCCTGTGACTGTATCCTGCGCAGGCTGGAGGCCGAGCACAGCCAGAAGACCCACCGGATCTCGGCCATTCTGGACCGCTTCGGCGTCACCGGATTCAACACTTATGGCGAGCAGTTCAATCTGGTCCATGTCAACCAGACCTTCACCGGCCTCGCCTTCTATCCGCCCGAAGAGGATACTGATGCGCTGGGGGCCTCGGATTATCTCTATGCGCAGCGTGAGCAGGAAGATGTCTGAAAGCTTCCTGTCCGATGACCTGAGCCTTGCCGAAGAAAATGCCCGTCTGCGCCAAATCGTGCGCGCGCTGATGGACCGCTCCGAACGCATCACCCAGGGCACAGTCCGGCCCGCCGCGCAGCTCAGCCATGTCGTGGCGCTGGAACAGCAGGTGCGCGGCCGCACCCGCGATCTGGCCGAGACGCTGGACCGGCTGCGCGTCGCCAATGCCCGGCTTTCGCGCGCCGAACGCGATGCTGTGGGCGCACGCAATGCGCTGGCCGATGCGCTCGAGGCCATGGTCGAAGGTTTCGCGATGTTTGATGCAGAGGACCGGCTGACCATGTGGAATTCGCGTTTCTGCGCTGATCTGCCGGATGTGCGCGCGCAGATCGGGCCTGGGCTGTCATTCAAGGATTATGTGCAAATCGTCTCGCAAAGCCCGTCACTGCAACTGGCCGACCAGACGGCGCGCCATGACTGGGAATTGCAGCGCATGGGCAGTCATCGGCGGCGGGATGTGAATTTCATGGTCCCGCTGGCCGAGGACCAATGGCTGCAGGTCTCGGAACAGCGCATGACCTCGGGCGGCACAGCGGTGACCCAGACCGATGTGACCGCGATGGTGCGCCGCGCGCGCGAGGAACGCACCAAGCTGCTGGACGAACAGGCGCAGATGGTGCG
>SKRP01000343.1 GCA_007118445.1 Natronohydrobacter sp. | reverse complement strand
GCGGTCATAGGGCTGGATGATGGCCAGAACCGCGGGCGTATTGCCTTCGCCGATATCCAGCCGGGCCATGCGGATGTCGCACATCAGATAGCTTTCCGGGGTCTTGTCGATCAGGCTGACCGCTTTCACATCAGCGGCACTGCCCTGCCGGCAATCCGCCAGCCCGAGCGAGATACGGTCCTGATCAAAGCGGTTCTCGCCCAGATGCCGCAGGTAATGCATCCCGCTGGTGTCGGCGAAGCGCTTGGGAAACAGTTTTCGCAGCTTGTGATTCTCTGCCGTCACCGCGCCGGAATCCAGATCGACCAGCAGGGCGGCCACTGGCATGTCATGAAAGACCGTCTCGAATTTGCGGCGCTCGGCTTCCAGCGCGTCATTGGCAACCCGCAACTGCTCGACCTGCACTTCGATTTCGACCTGATGGGTCAGAAGATCCAGCGCCAGTTCGTCGATGCTGATATCGTCGCGTTGCAGCAGGGTCTTGAGCGTCGGCAATTTGCCATTGCGCAACAATTCCTCGATCCGCTTGCGCGCCTGATCCTCATGGCCGTGAAGTTGCTCATTGGGCCGTGTCATGCCGTACTTTCTTCGCGCGCGGGAATTTCCAGATTCGAGATATCCAGATGCGTTACCACACAGCCGCCGTCCCGCAAAGGAGAAGCATACATCAAGAACCAGCGCTGCTGCTCAGGAGAGTGGCAGGGATAGATCATCGAAAACTGTGAAATCTCGTTGGCAAGGGTCTGGCGCAACCCGTCAAGCGCCCTGCGTGCTGTGCTGTCGGTCTGCGCTGCGGCTTCCAGCGTGCGCAGATAATTCACATTCTGCCCCTGTGCCAGGCTTCCGGCGCCACCATTGGAAATCGCGAATCTGCGCCAGGCCTCATTGACCAGCTTGATGCGCCCGCCGGCATCGAGCACGGCCATGTTCTGCGGCGCGGCATCGATCACCGATTGCAGATAGCGCATCGCCTGCACGCTGGACACATCGATGAAGGACAGCACCATGCGCGAATCCTCGGAGCTGCGCCCGACGAAAGGCTGGATCGTGATCAGCCAGCTGCGGCTGTCGCGGTCGAGTACCTCCTGTTGCAGAATGGTCTGGCTGTCCTGCGCCGAGCTGATGGCCTTTTCCAGATCAAAGCTTTCAAGCGAATGGGTGATATCCAGCAGCGGGCGGCCCAGATCATGGTCGCGCAGGCGGAAAATCTCGGTCGCCTGCGCCGAAAACCGGGTGATCCGGCCATAGCCATCCAGAAAGATCAGCGGGATCCGCGCCGCGCGCGACAGCCCTTCGAGATCGGCATAGGCTTCATTCAGTTGCAGGATCTTTTCCTGCAATTCGGCATTGACCGTGTGCAATTCCTCATTGACCGATTGCAGCTCTTCATTGGTGCTCTGCAATTCCTCGTTCGAGGCCATCAGCTCTTCATTGCTGGCCTGCAATTCCTCATTGGCGCTGCCCAGTTCCTCGACCGTGGTTTTCAGTGTCTCGCGGACCTGAACCAGTTCGGTTTCCAGCTCTTCGGCCCGGCTGGCGGTCAGGCTGGCCAGATCATGGGCCTGCCCGTCGCGCGACGCGCTGGCGGGCAGATGCAGTTTCTCGAAACTGACGACCAGCTGGCCCGGCATATCCTGACCGGGAATGGGAACGGGCCGGATCTCGATACGCACTGGCAGATCGAAGCCGAATTCCTCGGCACCATCCGGGTGCAGGATGACCGATTTTGTCAGTGTGCGGTCGCGCAGCGCCGAGTAGATCAGCGTCGAGACAATCGCCGCGACCTTGACCGGCAGCAGGCTGATCAGATCCAGCGAGGCCCCGCCGGGCCGCAATTGCAGGAACGGCATGACATCGCCGTACACATGGCGGATCTCGCGATTGGCATCAACCACCACCGAGGGCGGCACGAAAGCCTTGATCAGGCAGGTGGTCGCGGGGGCCAGCGCCTGGGTGGCATCGCTGAGCGGGCTGACCGGGGCCGGGGTCTTGTGATAGGCGGGCGCCTTGCGGCGCTGCGCGGCCGAGAGCAGGAAATCCTCGGCCGAGAGATGGCGCAATTCACCGCGCAGGCGGAAGATCTTGCTGCGCGCCGAGACCGTATCCAGAAGCGGGGCGAGCTTGCCGGGGGCCTCGGAGCCGCCCATGAACAGCGCGCCCGAGGGTTTCAGCCCGAACAGCATCCGCCGCAGCGCGCGTTCCTGCGGTTCAGACTGCAGATAGATGATCATGTTGCGGCACACGATCAGGTTGATGTTCAGAAAGGGCGGGTCCGACAGCACATCATGGCGCGAAAAGACAATCGCGCGCCGCAGCCGCGGAATGACCTGAAAATTGTCATCCTCGATCCGGTTGAAATAGCGGTCGCGCAGGTCCGGGTCCATAGCTTGCAGCATCCGCGCCGGATAGATCCCGCTTGATGCCTGGGCCAGATAGCTGGGTTCGATATCCGTGGCGAAGATCTTGACCTCGATCTCCAGATCAAGCTCGCGCAATGCCTCGAATACCAGAATGGCCAGCGAATAGACTTCCGGCCCGGTCGAACAGCCGATGGACCAGAGCCTGTAGAGCGGATGCGGCGTCCCCTTGAGCGCCAGAAGTTCGGGCTTGATCACTTTCTGCGCAAGCTCGTCATAGGCATCCCTGTCGCGGAAGAAGGACGTGACGGGGATCATCATCTCGCGACGCAGGCGCTCGGTTTCATCCTGCGCCGTCTGCAGATGTTCCAGATAGGCGCGGATATCGCTGAGACCCGTGGCCAGCATCCGCCGTTCCAGCCGCCGCACCAGCGTATGCGGCTTGTAATTGGTCAGATCGATCTCGATCAGCTTGCCGATCCGTTCCAGCGTCTCGACGATCGGGGTGTCTTCGTCATTGTCGATCTTGATCAGCTTCGGCGCGCGGTTTTCGGCGATCACATTCTCGACGAATTGCGCCAGGGCTTCGGGCGTGCCGGTCTCATGCGCCAGCCCTGTGGCCAGCGCATTCAGCGGCATCCCGTCAAATGCGGCGCTTGCGGGCGTCTGCACCAGCGCCCAGCCCCCGGCCTCGACCACGGCTTGCAGCCCCTCGGACCCGTCCGACCCTGTGCCTGACAGCACCACCGCCATGACCCGGTCGCAACCGGATGTGCCCAGCGAGCGGAAAAATACATTTATCGGAAAGGTCAGGCCGGATATCGGGCGCGGATCGAGATGCAGGCTCTGGTCATAGAGTGTCATCGTCTTGCCCGAGGGGATGACATAGACATGCCCGGCCTGCAGCCTGTCGCCTTCCTCTGCGACCTTGACCTTCATCGCGGTGTTGCGGGCCAGCAGGCTGTCCATCATCGTCTTGTGGTTGGGCGCGAGATGCTGGACCACGACGAAGGCGACATTCAGCCCCGGATCGATGGTCGAGAAGAACCGGTCCAGGGCTTCCAGCCCGCCCGCCGATGCCCCCAGTGCCACCACAGTTTCCACCGGGCGGGGGGGCGCTGCATCAGTAAAGTTGCTATCGTCCATGAGAACCTGACACCGGGCTGGCGGCGATCATAGGATAGGCCTCGTGATTATTCAACATGCCTGTGAAACAGGCAATCGCGCGCTTTGCTCACCCTTTCGCGCCCTCCAGCAGGGCCTGCAGGGTCGCCAGCTGGTCGGCCTCTGCTGCGGGTTTGTCGTCGCGGATACGTGCGATGCGGGGAAAGCGCATGGCCAGACCCGATTTGTGTCGTGTCGAGCGGTTCAGCCCCTCGAAGGCGACCTCGACCACCTTTTCGGGCCTGACCGCGCGGACGGGGCCGAAACGGTCGGTCGTGTTGTTGCGCACGAAGCGGTCAAGTTCTTTCAGCTCGGCATCGGTGAAGCCGAAATAGGCCTTGCCCACCGGCACAAGCTGATCACCATCCCAGACCCCGAAAGTGAAATCGGAATAATAGCCCGAGCGCTTGCCATGCCCGCGCTGCGCGTAAAGCAGCACTGCATCAATCCGCATCGGGTCGCGTTTCCACTTGAACCAGTGTCCCTTGATCCGGCCTGCCAGATAGGGGCTGGCGCGATGCTTGATCATCAGCCCCTCGATGACCGGATCGGGGGGCGCGGCGCGCAGCTGGGCCAGATCGTCCCAGCTGGCGAAGGGCAGGAGCGGCGACAGGTCGATGCGGGCAGGGTCCAGGGTGGCAACAGCGCTTTCCAGCGCCGCGCGGCGGCTGGTCAGGGGCTGGTCGCGCAGGTCGCAGCCCTGCCAGATCAGCAGATCATAGGCCCGCAGCGCGGCGGGGTGGCTGGCCATCAGTTTCGCGCTGACTGTCTTGCGGCCCAGCCTTGTCTGCAGATCGTTGAAACTGCCGACACGGTCGCCGCGCCGGATCAGCAATTCGCCATC
>SKRP01000182.1 GCA_007118445.1 Natronohydrobacter sp. | reverse complement strand
GCTTTCGGCCCCAGCCCGGCGACTTTCAGCACGGCCTTGCGTGACGGGAACGGGCCATGCGTGTCGCGATGTGCGACAATCGCCTGCGCCAGCGCGGCACCCAGACCGGCCACCCGCGCCAGCAGCGGTGCCGAGGCCATGTTCAGCTCGACCCCGACGGCGTTCACCGCGTCCTCGACCACGGCATCCAGCGCCTGGGTCAGGCGGCGCTGATCCACATCATGCTGATACTGCCCCACGCCGATGGATTGCGGCGTGATCTTGACCAGCTCGGCCAGCGGATCCTGCAGGCGGCGGGCAATCGACACCGCCCCGCGCAGCGACACATCAAGGTCAGGAAATTCGCGTGCGGCCAGTTCCGAGGCCGAGTAGACCGAGGCCCCGGCTTCCGACACGATAACCGGAGTCGGGCGCGCACTGCCCTTGGGCAGCAGCGCCAAGGTCTCGGTCACCAGCTTTTCGGTTTCGCGGCTGGCTGTGCCATTGCCGATGGCGATCAGTTCCACCCCATGCGCGCGGATCAGCTGCATAATGCTGGATTGCGCGCCGCGCAGATCGTTGCGCGGCTGGAAGGGATAAAGCGTTTCGGTCGCCAGCAGCTTGCCGGTCGCATCGACCACAGCGGCCTTGACGCCTGTGCGGATCCCCGGATCCAGCCCCAGCGTCGGGCGCGGGCCCGCCGGGGCGGCCAGCAGCAGATCCTTGAGATTGCGGGCAAAGACCGTGATCGCCTCTTCATGCGCGCGCTGGCGCAATTCGCCCAGCAGATCGACATACATCGACAGGCTGAGCTTGACCCGCCAGGTCCAGGCCGCGACCTTGCGCAGCCAGGCATCGCCCGGCCCCTGACCGGGAATGCCGATCGTGGCCGCAATCATGTCGATGGCGCGCGCCACCCCGGTTTCCGGGTCAGGGGCGATTTCGACTGTGACGATCTCTTCCTTGGCCGCGCGCAGGATCGCCAGCGCCCGGTGCCCCGCGATCTTGCCCCAGGGCTCGCGATGGTCGAAGTAATCCGAGAATTTCGCGCCCGCGGCTTCCTTGCCCTCGATCACCCGCGCGGTAATGATCGCCTCGCGGCGCATGAATTCGCGCAACCGTCCCAAAAGCGTGGCATTCTCGCTCAGGGTTTCGGTCAGGATATCGCGCGCACCATTCAGCGCGGCCTTGATATCGGGCACCTGCTCGGACAGATAGGCTTGCGCCAGATCCTCGGGGGGTGTGTTGCGATGGTCGAGAATGGCCTGCAGGAGCGGTTCCAGCCCGTTTTCGCGCGCGATCATCGCCTTGGTACGGCGCTTGGGCTTGTAGGGCAGATAGATATCTTCCAGCGCGGCCTTGGTCTCGGCCTGCTGGATATCGCGGGCCAGCGCGTCGGTCAGCTTGCCCTGTTCGCTGATCGAATTCAGGATCACCTTGCGCCGCGCATCCAGCTCGCGCAGATAGGACAGCCGGTCGGACAAAAGCCGCAATTGGGTGTCATCCAGCCCGCCCGTGGCTTCCTTGCGGTAGCGCGCGATGAACGGAACCGTCGATCCCGCGTCAAGCAGCGCGACAGCAGCCGCGACCTGTGCCGGGCTGGCCTTGATTTCAGTGGCGATCATGCGGGCGATGCGGGTTGCGGTCTCGGTCACTCTTGCCATCCTTCAGGGTCTGTCAGGCGCCACCACGGGATTGCGCCGGAATATGTATCGCGCGTGACAATGGCCCAGTGGCCGACCCTCGGCAAGGGTGAGCGATGGCATTTTCGCGAAAGCCCGGCAGAGCCCGCGACGCTGGAATCGGGGCTTGGATGAATGTACGAGAATCGCGGTCGCGCGCCGGTTCGCGTGTTTATCGACCGCAAGGCGGGGCATGGATGGCAGGATTTCATCCGCGAAGCAGTGAAAACTGCCTGCATTTCAGCCGTCAGCGTATTTCCTGAGCAACCCAGACCCGTGTTTGCTTGCGCTGGTCTGAGGCCATGCTTAACGTGGCAAGTAACAGTTATGTGTCACACCCTGGTTGGGAACGGCAGATATGGCGGGGTCTTCTGACCCTCTCGCGCGGCTCTGGATCAAGGGTCGGCTATTCCGGGTCGGCCGCAAATCCTGCGACTGCAGGTGCTGAGCCGGATATGAATGGGGAATGCGCTATGGCATATGCCGTGATTGGCATATCGACAGCTTGTTACATTGGATCGGGTCCGGTTCCGGACAGGTCAGAGGTGCCTGCATGCGGGCAAAGCCTTTGGGGAGACACGTCATGCTCCAGTTGATGAAAGGCGATGATTGCCTTGCGCAGGCCACCCGAGTGGCAAGTTATGACCCGCATCAGCATGTCCGCATCCTGATGGGCACGATGAACGGTGCCAATTGGCTGGAGTACCAGCTTGAAAGCTTTCTTGCACAGACACACCGGAACTGGACCCTGTGGATCAGCGACGACGGATCCACCGACGGCACGCGAGAGATCATCGAGCGATTCGCACGGCACCATCCTGACCGGGTCGAGCGGGTGCTCGAAGGTCCGAAAATGGGCAGCGCGGCGAATTACCTCAGCCTGCTGTGTCATCCGGACCTGCCGGACGGGGTGGTTGCCCTGTCGGATCAGGATGATGTCTGGTTGCCGGTCAAGCTCGAGCGCGCGCTGGGGCAGCTTGCGCAGGCTGGTTCCGAACCCTGCGCCTGGTCGGCGCGATACCAGTTCACGGATGAAGAGCTGCGCCTGCTGCGGCCTTCCCCGGAATGGCAGCGCGGCCCGTCGTTGGAAAATGCCCTCGTGCAGAACATCCTGTCCGGCCACACGCTGACGCTGAACCCCGCCGCGCTTGCCCTGATACGGCAGGCGGGACCGCAGCCGGTGCCGCATCATGACTGGTGGATCTATCTGGTGCTGATGGCCTGTCGCGGTCGGGCGCTGGTCGATACTGAAACATTGCTGTTCTACCGTCAGCATGACGGGAATGCTTTGGGTGGCCGTTTCGTTGAAAGCGCTCACAGGACCCGCGCGCAGATGCTGATGGATGGCGACTTGCGCGACTGGATCGAGGCCAATCTGCAGGCGCTCATGACAGCCGACCTGCCGCTCGCAGAAGATGTCCCGCAGCTATGCGAGGGCTGGTTGCAATCCGGGCGGCTGGGGCGGCTGGCCCTGATGCAGCGACATGGGGTTCATCGCCAGTTCCCGCAGGAAACCGCGTTGATCTGGGTGGTGGGGCTGTTCGGGCGGCTCTGACCGGGCGATTATGACCCATTGCGTATTGCAATCGGGCCGTGGGCCGCTGTCAGGACCAACGTTGCCCGACAACATGACGCGCCTTGTCACGGCGCAACCATGGCCTGCATGTCGAAGATCGGCAGCAGGATGGCCAGCACGATGACCATGACCAGCGCCCCCACCACCACCATCGACAGTGGCTCCAGCAGGGTGCTCAGCCGCTTGCGTTCGGTCTTCAGCCAGGTTTCGGCCAGAGTGGCCGCGCGCGCGCTCATCGTGCCGAGTTTCGCCGAAGCTTCGCCCGATTCCAGCAATTGGCGCGCGACAGGATGCAGGAAGTCCAGCCCGGCAAGCGCGCGTGACAGGGGCTCGCCCCGGTTCAGCGCCTCGACCGCGCGGCGGGCCTGATCGTGATGATGCCGGATGTCAAGCACATCGCTGGCATGGTGCAGCGCTTCGGGCAGCGGCAGGCGGCTGTTGATGACCAGCGCCAGAGTGCGCAGATATTGCGCCGCAGCTCCCATCCGCATGAAGCGGCCAATAAGCGGCAGACGCAACAGCAGCCGGTCACGGCGCGCGCGCCAGGCCGGAATGCGCGCCACAGCGATCAGGAACACTACCAGCGCCGCGATGGCGGCCAGGATCAGGGGCCAGCGGGTCTGGATCGTGTCGACAATGCCCAGCACAGTCAGGGTGAGCGCGGGCAGGGGCTGGCCAGAGGCTTCGAACATGCCGACGATTTCGGGCGCGACTGTCACCATCAGAATGGCGCAGACCCCCAGCGCCATCAGCGTGACGAAAGCCGGATAGACCAGCGCCGAAGCGATCTGCGCGCGCTCGCTGATCTGCGATTCCAGATATTCGGCCAATGTGTCAAACACTGCGGCCATCTCGCCGGATTTCTCGGCGGCGCGCAGCGCGGCGATATACCAGGCCGGAATGTCGCGGCTGGCCTGTCCCATGGCCAGTGACAGTGGCGCACCTTCCAGCAGCCCGGCCCGCGCCTGTGCCGACAGCGTCTGGATCTGGCGGTCCGGGGCCGAGGATTGCACTGCTCCGAGCGCCTCCTCCACGGCCAGTCCGGCGGTCAGCAAAACGGCCATCTGGCGGGTGAAGACCGACAGCATGTCGCGACTGACCCGGCTGCGGCGGAAACTGACAGCACTGCCCAGCGCCGCGGCAGGCTGGTCGCGGATTTCGATCTCGTCGGGCAAAAGCCCCTGTTGCCGGATCCGGGCGGCTGCATCAGCGCTGTCCTCGGCCAGGATGACCCCGCGTTTCGCGCGCCCCTGATCCGTATAGGCCGTGTAGGCGAAGGCCTTCACTTCTCTGGCCCGATCACGCGGTAGAGTTCCGCAAGGCTGGTCGCTCCGGTCGCGAGTTTTTCCAGTGCGAGCCGGTGAAAGCCTGCCGCAGCGCGCGGATTCTCGCGGCGCAGGCGTGTGCGCAGCTGATATTCCGACTCGCCCGCGTCGATGCCCTCGCGCAGCGTGTCCGTGATCTCAATGATATCGAACAGCCCCACCCGACCGGAATAACCTGTGCCCGCGCAATGCGCGCAGGGCGCAGCAGCAGGGTCGGAGCCGCGCTCGCCGGGGGCGTGGTGCAGAATGTCGGGCACGGGCAGGCCATGCGCGTCAAACAATGCGCGGGTTTCGGGGTCGGGCGGGGCCGAGAGCGCGCAATGCGGGCAGAGACGGCGCAGCAGGCGTTGCGCGATCACCCCGCGCAAGGTGGCCGAGACAAGGTAATTCTCGACCCCCAATTCGCGCAGCCGCACCACGGTCGCCAGCGGGTTATTGGCATGGACCGAGGAAAACACCAGATGGCCGGTCAGCGCGGCTTCAGCGGCCACCTGCGCGGTTTCCGCGTCGCGGATCTCGCCGACAAGGATCACATCCGGGTCTTGCCGCAGCACCGAGCGCAGACCACGGGCGAAGGTCATGCCGATCTCGCTATTGACCTGGCATTGCGAAATCCCCGGCAGTTCATATTCGATCGGGTCTTCCACGGTCAGGATGTTGCGCTGCCGCCGGTCTGCCAGTTGCAGCAGGGAATAGAGCGTCGTGGTCTTGCCGCTGCCGGTCGGCCCGGTTGCAAGGATGATCCCGTCCGGGGCCGCCGCCAGACGATCCAGAAGCGATTTTTGCGCCCCGCCCAGCCCCAGATCCTCGGGGGCCATCAGCCCGCCCGAGCGGTCCAGCAGACGCATCACCACACGCTCGCCATGCGGGCCGGGCAGGGTCGAGAGGCGCACATCCACGGCCTTGCCCCCCAGCCGCAGCGCAATGCGCCCGTCCTGCGGCAGCCGCGTTTCGGCGATATCCAGCCCCGACATGACCTTCAGACGCGACACCACGCGCCGGGCCGGGACATCGGCGCGGTCAAACGCCTGTTGCAAGGTGCCATCCACCCGGATGCGCACGCGCAGCCCCTCTTCATGCGGTTCGATATGCAGATCCGAGGCACGGGTCCGCACTGCGCGGCGCAGCAGCTGGTCCACCAGCCGCACGACCGGGGCTTCGGTTGCGTTTTCCAGCAGATCGCGCGGTTTGGCGTCGCGGGTTTCGCCATCCAGTTCGAATTGCAACCCGTCCGGGTCGAGCGCTTCACCGCCCTGATCGTAAAGCCGTGCAAGGCTGGTCTGGAAGCCTGCAGCATCCTGCGCTTCGGGCGTCAGCGCGGACCCGGCCAGCGCACGGGCCATGCGCAACCCGTTCAGGCTGGGGGCCGGACCAGTCAGCAGCCGCGCCCCATCTATCGCGACCTGATTGTCGCGGGCAAAGGCGAAGGGCAGGCGCAGGGGCGGCGCGCTGGTCGGGCTGCTACTGTCCGACATCGGTGTTCAGCCGCGGCGGCAGCGCCGGATAAAGCCGCTCGCGCACCGCCTTGTCCACATACAGCGTGTCGAAAGGCTGGTTCAGGTCCACCCCGTCAAAGGGAAAACCCGTGCGCCGCGCGGTCGGGCGCAGCTCATGGGTGCGCGGGTTGATCCGGCGGCTGATCTCTTCGGTGCGGCGCGCGATTTCACGGGTCACGGTCTCGGCCTGGCGATTGTCGCGCAGCACGCGCGGGCGCAGCATGACCAGCAACACGCGCTGGTCCTCGCGCAGGTTACGCCCCCGGAACAGGTTGCCCACGACAGGGATATTGCTCAGCCCCGGCACGCGCTGATCGGCTGTCCGGGTGCTGTCCTCCATCAGACCACCGAGCAGAATCACCCGGCCATCGCCCACCAGAACATTGGTTGTCAGGTTGCGCCGCGCCGTGATCTCGCCGCCGGCAGCGGCGGCAGAGCCGGTCAGGTTGGACACTTCCTGCGCAATCGCCATGCGCACCATATCGTCATCGGTGATCTGCGGCTTGACCTTGAGCGACAGCCCGACATCGCGGCGCTCAATGGTCTGGAAGGGCCGCTCGGGCACAGCGCTGTCACCTACAGTCGCGAAAGACCCGGTCACGAAAGGCACATTCTGCGCCACAACGATTTCGGCTTCCTGATTGTTCAGCGTCAGCACGGCCGGGGTAGACAGCAGCCGGGTGTTGCGTTCTGACGCGATGGCGGTCAGCAGCGCCGCGAAATCCCGGCCACGCACTCCGATCCCGCCCCCGTCACCAGGCGAGACGCGCTGACCCGCGACAGCGGCGCTCAGCAGCGCGACCAGCGAAGTGCGTTGATCGAGTGTAAACGAGGTGCCGCCACCGATCGCGTCATTCAGGATACCGCCGAACTGCACCGAGAGATCCGAGAAATTCTCGGCCGATATCTCGAAGATCACGGCCTCGATCAGCACCTGTGCCGGGCGCTTGTCGAGCGCACGGACGGCCTGAACCAGATTGTCGATCTCGTCGCCCGGCGCGTTGATCAGGATCGAATTGCTTTGCGGCTCGGCCACAACCGTGGTCGCACCAGTCGCCGCGCTGCCTTCGCTATCGGTCAGTTGCGGCAGGGACTGGCGCAGCACTTCCGACAGCGCTGTCGCTTCGGCATAGTTGAGCGTCACCACCCGCGACACGGTGCGGCGCTGCGGCGTGTCCAGCTGCGCGATGATCTGACGCAGCCGCGCGCGAAAATCAGGCGGCCCCGCGACCACGATGCTGTTGGCGCGCCGGTCAGCGGAAATGCTGGCCCCGCTGGGCGTGACATCAAGCGACTCGATCACCCCGATCAGATCTCCGGCGCTGGCATGGTTCAGCCGCACGGTTTCGACCGATCGGTCCTGTGCCTGGCTCATGCGGCGGATCACGGCCTCGATCCGGGCGATATTCTCGCGCCGGTCCGACAGCACCACCAGCCCGGCGGAATAGACCGGGGTCAACACGGCATCGGGCGGCAACAAGGGCAGCAGCACCTCGACCAGCTCGTCCATGTCATCGCTCTGCACCGGGATCACCCGCGTCTCGAAAGCACCCTCGCCTGCAGAATCGACGCTGCGCAGGCTGCGGGCATCGCGCAACGGCACGATCCGGTCCACCCCTTCGCCTGTGACAATGGTCAGGTCGTTGAGTTCCAGCACGTTGAGAAAGATTTCATGCAGGGTGCGGGCATTGACCGGGGCCGGGGCGATCACTGTCACCTGACCGGACACCGCCGGATCAAGGATATAGTTGCGATTGGTCTGTTCGGCGACGATCTGCACGAAGCTGCGCAATTCAACATTGCGCAAATCCAGCTCGATCTGCGCGCGGAGCGGGCTCGCCCCGAGCCAGACCAACACCACAAGCCCCCAAAGGCAGGCGCGCTGCACCCGCTGCAACATGACACTGCCATGAGTGGGCCCGCGAAATCCGGGCATCACGCTGATGCTGCGCATGATTTACGCGGCCTGTCGGCGCTCTGCTGCGCGGGTCTGGCACGATTGGCAAGGACCGGATCAGTCGTCCCAGTCATCATCGTCCCAGTCGTCCCAGTCGTCCCAGTCATCATCATACTCATCATCGCCCCAATCTTCGTCATCGAGATCTGCATTTCTGCCTGCCATGGCAGAACTGGCCGGAGCCGAACTGCCCTGATGCAGAAAGGATCTTCTGTTATTGTTTTCAGCCTGTCTTGCCGGAGTCGCAGCGCCTTGCGCGCCAGCGCCCTGAAACTGAGCGGATTGCTGCCGCGCCTGTGGCAGGTCATCACGCACAACGATCATGAACTCCTCTCCGGCAAAGCGCGCGCGCACGCCGTCAGCAGAAATCGCAACCACCTCTTCGCCGCCTGACAGCACGCTGCCCGCCCGCACAACCTGCTCATCGCGCCCGTCATGGACAAAGGCAAGGCTGCGCGCCCCGTCAATGATATGCCCGGTCAGCCAGTAATCCAGATGGCGCTGCGGCGCAGGCTCGGGTTCGGGCGGCGCAACAGTTCGGGTGACCGTCGCTGCTGGTTCGGGTTCGCGGATGACAGGTGCGGGCGCAGGAGGGGGGCGGGTGCCGAATGCCGGCGCCCAGTCAGCGCCCTCTGTGATCTCCTGCTGCGCCTGAGCAGGCTCTGCCACGATTTCCGGCACGGCCCCGCGAGCCGACAGCACGGCGCGATGGTCGTCGCTGTCATGGGGTTCGGCCGCGAATATGGCAGAAGAGGGAACAACGCGCATGACCGCGAAACCCAGCGCAGCAACAGCGCATAGCGTCAGGATTACGGTGCCAGCTGACCCTTTGACCGCATTTCCTGATGCAGATTTTGCGCCATTCTCCGCCACGGATGCAGCCTGCCTTTCCCCGGAACAGGAGCGCTGTTAACGCTTGATAGACAATATCATTCTGCCCGGTTAGAATACAAGTCACAAACGCATGGGCGAAACCGGCATCAGACTGGCAGGCTGACATGCTATTGCGAGGATCGGGCAGATGAAAGCGCGGAAATTATCTGTGGCAGCGGCAGTTTGCGTGATGGCCGTGTTGCTGATGTCCTGCGAGCCCGCAGGCAGCCTGTCGGGCGGCAGCGGACGGGCCAATGACTATCAGGTGGCGCGGCAGGCACTGGAAACCGGCAATTACACGCTCGCTGTGCAGCGCTACCGCAGGCTTGTCACCCAGACCGGCGATGCAGCCGGACGCCTGCACCTCGAATATGCGCACAGTCTGCTGCGGGCCGGGCGCTTTGAAGAGGCGATTGATGCAGCTTCCGGCATCATTTCCGGAAACAGCGGCTCTCTGGCCGCGAATGCGCGCGCTGTGCGGGGCACAGCGCGGCATCAGCAGGCGCGCGACCTGCTTGCCCAGGGGCAGCGCAGCGAAGTGACGCGGACACTGTTGCGCGAGGCACAGGCGGATCTCGGAGAATTTTTACGCAGTCATGCACAACTCGACGCTGCCGGAGCCATGGCAGCGCGG
The DNA here is from genome assembly GCA_007118445.1 of Natronohydrobacter sp. GTDB lineage: Bacteria > Pseudomonadota > Alphaproteobacteria > Rhodobacterales > Rhodobacteraceae > Roseinatronobacter. The sequence continues at coordinate 5,448 of SKRP01000182.1, read as the reverse complement.
GCACAGATGATCGCCGTGGACCTGCGTGAAGCCGGGTAGCACTCGGCAATTGACAACTCTGTCAAAACCTAGCACCAAAGATCGCAATGACCATGCGTTGGATCTGATGACAAACAGGGGAAGCATAATGGCAGACGACCAGATCAAGGAAACGGCCAACGCCGCCGGGAAGCGCAAGACCCGGAAAGACGCGCCTAATGTGGCAAAGGCGGTCGCCCGGGCAATGTGGAGCGCGCAATGGCGCGAGGAAAATCCCGATGGGAACGCCGAAACACGTCGCGCCGCCTGGAAGGATGTCCGCAATGCGGAAATCAGGAAAGCCAGAAAATTCGTGAGACTTCTTGAGAGATCCGGCATCAGGCTGAGCATGACAGACAACACGCGCGGCGCGAAAAACAAGACCTGAGAGTGACGCCCGGGATAGACCGCAGAATTGATTTTGAACTGACAGTCGCGAAAAAGGCCACGCAGCGCGAAGAGTTCCGCAGAGCTTTTGGACCATCTGAGCAGCAGGAGCGTGAGGGGCTTCAGTTTGCAGAACAGTTTGCCACGGAACTACTTTTTTGTCGGCCCATCCGGCATCGGGAAGTCCACAATTGTAAGAGAGATTGCGCGGCGTCGCAACGACTGCAAAGCTGTATCTCTGGATGACCTGACACTCAAAGCCGGGATCAATCTGGGCCTGGTGCCCGGCGATAGCAGGTCAGCATATGATCTCTTGAAGTCCGTCGGAAATGATACGTTTTTCATGGTCGGGCTGACAGCGCTTTACCGTATGATTGGCGCACGGGATTCCAGCAGGAAGCTATTGGTTGATATTGGTGCGGCGTTTCAGAACGTCACCTTGCTGTCCACACTCTCTCGATTTGAAATGGTCATCTGCCTCTATGCCTCTCCAGAGGCATCGTTTGAACGATATGCGTCGCATCGCAAGAGCTCGAGAACCTATGAAAAGCATGTGGAAATCGAGTTCTCCGGAAAACGGTCAATTATCTACGAGAGTGCGGAATTTTGCTTAGATACAAGCAATATGAGCCTGGAAGAAACCATTCGGGAGACAGACAAATTAATTGAATAGATGCAATAGTTTATGGTATGAGTATCCGAGCATATAGCCTGACTCCGAATTGAGTAGCTGAAAGTTCGGACATTGCCTGATGGATGGCTGTAACACTATTGACGACAGGTCAGAGGACGCCCAGAGATGTTAGACAAGAAAACGGCGACATGCCTCACAGTTTATGAGTCGCTTATCTCCAAGGAAGACGAGCCTCGGACCTTCATATGCATGGGCACGCCTCGTGGGGGGACCTCGATGGTGGCAGGCGTGATGGCAGCATGCGGGATATTTATGGGCAATGATCTTCCACAGAATATTGAAGATCCCGAATTCAATCGCGATGCCCATCGGAATATCTCTGCCGAAGCTTTCCGAAACCGGCTTCCGGCAGTGATCCAGAGCAGAAATCGAGAGCATTCTGTTTGGGGTTGGAAATACCCCAGGGCGGGCAGTTATCTGGAAGACATCATTTCAAATATTCGAAACCCGCATCTGATCATTGTCTTTCGTGACCCTGTCCCGGCGACGATGCGCGCTGAACCGGAAGATGACACTGCAGCGCTCAAGGATTTGCGGAACAGACTGCGCCTCGAGCTTTCCAATCTGAGACTGGCAAGAAGTTTCAAGAAACCAGCGCTTATGGTTTCGTATGAGAGATCAATCCGAAACCCGCATGGTTTCATAACGCAACTGACAGGTTTCCTGAATGTTCCGCCTCCGGAAAATCTCGATCCTGTTCTCGAATTCATGGAGCCGGGGCGTTACAAAAAACCCCTTCTGCCGACATCTTCTTCCGATACCGGCCGCAAGTGATCTCGACTATCCGTCAGGGAATGTTTGGTGACATGTTTGCCTGTCCGATATCCACTGCAGCGCGCGCGGACCAATCGATCAGTGTCCATACGGGATAGGGTGGTTGCGCAATTCAGCTCCGCGAATTTGAGCAAACTGGCCGACATTGCGGTGGCTTGGCGAAGCGGTGCCTGAACAGCGATCATGGCGCAATACCTGTCAGAATGCCAATCTGGCGGCAGAGTATTGCCCCACCCGCCATGACAGGACAACCTTGGCCGGTTGGGGGCAGCGTGGGATCGGGGTTGGCGCAGCGCTGGGAATGCCTATATCAGGCAGCCAGGCGCGTTGCGTGCCACACAGATCGAAGGAATGACTATGAGTTTCGGCGGACAGATTGCATGGGATGACACGGTTCTGCCGTTTCAGCTGGACCAGAGTGACATCCGCGGCCGGGTCGCCCGTCTTGATACGGCGCTGGAGCGGGTGCTGGCGCGCCATGCCTATCCGCCGGTGATCGAGGCGCTGGTCGCCGAGGCCGCGCTGCTGACCGCGATGATCGGCCAGACCATCAAGCTGCGCTGGCGCCTGTCCCTGCAAGTGCGTGGCGACGGGCCGGTGCGGCTGATCGCGACTGATTACTATGCACCCGAAAACGAAGGCGCGCCTGGTCGGATCCGCGCCTATGCCAGTTTCGACCGCGAGCGTCTGCAATTGAATGACCCCGGCTTTCCCCAGATCGGCAAAGGGTATTTCGCCATCCTGATCGATCAGGGCCGCGACATGACCCCCTATCAGGGGATCACGCCGATTGCCGGCGCGTCGCTGTCGGATTGTGCCGAAGCCTATTTCGAACAATCCGAACAGCTGCCGACGCGGTTCTCGCTGAGTTTCGGGCAATCCATGCTGCCGGGGCAAGGCACGAAATGGCGCGCGGGCGGGGTCATGCTGCAGCATATGCCGCAAGCCTCGGGCAAAACCCCGCGCGAGCGTGAATTGATCGCCGAAGACTGGTCCCGCGCCAATCTGCTGCTTGATACTGTGGAAGAGCTGGAGCTGGTCGGCCCGAATGTGCAGCCGCCGGAATTGTTGTTCCGGCTGTTCCATGAAGAGGCCCCGCGCGTCTATGATCCGCAGGCGGTGCATTTCGGCTGCTCCTGTTCCGAGGACAAGGTGCGTCAAAGCCTGTCGATCTATTCGGCCAAGGATATCGCGACCATGACCACGCCTGAAGGGACCGTCACCGCTGATTGTCAGTTTTGCGGCGCGCATTACATCATGGAGCCAGCGTCACTGGGGTTCGAGGCCGGGGAAAAGGGTGACTGATCCGGTTGCGTTTCTGCGCGAAAGCCTCGCGCGCCCTGCGCTGCCCTCGAGCGATTATGATCTGAACCCCGGCACGGTCCTGCCTGCGGGCCGCGTGCTGCGCCCGGCTGCTGTGCTGGTCGGCGTGACTGTGCATCAGGGCGATTTGCGGGTCGTGCTGACCAAACGCGCGTCGCATCTGCGCCACCATCCCGGCCAGATCGCCTTTCCCGGCGGGCGGCAGGATGCGGGCGATCCGGATCTGGTGGCCACGGCCCTGCGCGAGGCGCGCGAGGAAATCAATCTGCCTGCAGCGGCGGTCGAGGTGCTGGGCCCCCTGCCCCCGCATGAAACTGTCACGGGCTATCAGGTCACGCCCATATTGGCAGCCATCACCCGCGATTTCGACCCGCGCCCCGATCCCGGCGAAGTGGCCGAGGTGTTTTCCGCGCCACTTGCGCATGTGCTGGACGCTGCCCGTTTCCGGGTCGAGCGGCGCATCTGGCGCGGCACCTGGCGCAATTACTATGTCGTGCCCTGGGGGCCATATTACATCTGGGGAGCGACCGCGCGGATCCTGCGCGGCCTGGCGGACCGGGTGGGGCCATGAAACTTACCGCAGACTGGCTGGCCGCGCCTGCGGTGCAAGGGGTGCTGGGGGTGCTGACCGGGGCGGGGCATCAGGCCTATGTCGTGGGCGGCTGCGTGCGCAATACGCTGATGGGCCTGCCCGTGACCGATATCGACATTGCCACCGATGCGCGGCCCGAGCAGGTGATCGCTTTGACCGAAGGCGCGGGCCTGCGCGCCGTGCCGACCGGGATCGCGCATGGCACTGTGACCGTAGTGGCCGAAGGCGAGGGCTTCGAGGTCACGACCTTCCGCGCGGATGTGGAAACCGATGGGCGTTATGCGACTGTGGCCTTCTCGGACGATCTGGAAACCGATGCGGCGCGGCGCGATTTCACGATGAATGCGCTTTATGCGGGCGCGGATGGGACAGTGATCGACCCGATGGGGGGGCTGCCCGATCTGACGGCGCGTCGGGTGCGCTTCGTGGGCGACCCGCGCGCCCGCATTGCCGAGGATTACCTGCGCATCCTGCGGTTTTTCCGCTTCCACGCGCAATATGGCGACCCGGCACAGGGGTTGGAGGCCGAGGCGCTGGCGGCATGTGCTGCGGGCGCTTCCGGTCTTGCGCGGTTGTCTGCCGAGCGGATCACGGCGGAGTTGCGCAAATTGCTGGCCGCCCCTGATCCTGCGCCCTCAGTTGCGGCGATGGCGCAAAGCGGGGTGCTGGCGCGGGTGTTGCCGGGGGCTGATCCGCGCGCGCTGCCGGTTTTGGTGCATCTGGAAGCCGGGCTGCCCCCGCACGCCTTGCGCCGTCTGCTGGTGCTGGGGGGAGAGACAGCGCATTTGCGGCTGACGAGGGTTGAGGCGCGCGATCTGGCCCGCGCGCGCGACGCTTTGGGCGATATGCGCGGGGCGGCGGAACTGGGCTACCGGCTGGGTGCGGAACTGGCGACAGATGTGATCCTTGCCCGCGCGGCGCTGTTCGAGACGCCTTTGCCGCCTGATTGGCAGAGCGACGTTGCGCGCGGGGCCGGGGCGGTGTTTCCAGTGCGGGCGCGGGATCTGCCGGATCTGTCCGGGCCTGAGTTGGGGGCGCGGTTGAAGGCGTTGGAGTCGCGTTGGGTGGCGTCGGGGTTTGCCTTGGATCGGGAGGCGCTTCTGAAAACCCCGGGATAATTCACGCCATCATGATATGGCCCGCCCGGCGGCACCGCCGGGCAGCGCCTGCCTGCCCCCCGGCAGGCGCTTCAGACGTCAAACTGCAAGCAAACGCCGCGTATTCTCTCGACGCTGCGCGGTTGTCCGGGTCACGCATAAGCGCCTACCCAGGCAGGCGCTGCCCTGCTGTCATTACTTTATTCGGGTGAAATTGTGCACGTCAGGCGAAGCGCTTACCGGATATCCACACCCGTTTTGTCTTTGATCTGCTCTTTCAGAAAGCAAAGCAAAATTTCTTTAACGATTCCGAGAGTCGCATTACCACCAGCTGTCGCGACAGTGTCCATAGTCTTTTGCCAAATGCCCTCATTGCGCGCTGCTTCTATGAAGTCATGTCCTGCATGTGTGAGCCTAAAGACATCGCGTCCGACTTCCCGCATTAGAGTAGGCCACGACCAACTTGAATCCTTGGGATTCCCATCCGGTCTGATTTCTGATTCATACTGACTGCCGTGAAGGGGGTAGGCATGGATGGGGAAACCGTATTCTTCAGATTTGCG
>SKRP01000031.1 GCA_007118445.1 Natronohydrobacter sp. | reverse complement strand
TGCGCGCCATGGCCCCGAAAGAGGTCTCGCTTGGCGATATCTACCGCTCGATCATCCCCTTTGTGGGGGTGATGATCCTCGGGTTAAGTCTGATCATGATCTTCCCGCAGATCGCGCTCTGGCTGCCGGGCGTGCTGTTTCGCTGAACCATGAGAAGGCGCGGACAACGCGCTCCAATCCCTCAACCCCAACCGGAAGGACAAGACCATGACCACGACAAGACGGAAGTTCCTGACCACAAGCGCACTTGGCGGTGCTGCAGCGCTGGCCGCCCCGGCGGTCCATGCGCAATCGACCATCCGCTGGCGTCTGCAGACCTATGCGGGCGCAGCCCTTGGTGCGCAGGTGGCGAAACCCGCCATCGACATGTTCAACGCCATCGCAGGCGACGAGATGCAGATTGATCTGTTCTATGCCGACCAGCTTGTGCCCACCGAAGAGCTGTTTCAGGCCATGCAGCGCGGCACGATCGACGCTGTGCAATCGGATGACGATTCGATGCTCTCGCCCACCGAAGTCACCGTGTTCGGGGGCTATTTCCCCTTCGCCAGCCGCTATTCGCTCGATGTGCCAGCGCTGTTCAACGACTGGGGCCTGAACGAGATCTGGGCCGAGGAATATGAGCGGGTCGGCGTCAAGCATATCTCGGCAGGCAGCTGGGATCCGTGCCATTTCATCACCACCTCGCCGATCACATCGCTGGCGGAGCTCGAAGGAAAGCGGGTCTTCACCTTCCCGACCGCGGGCCGCTTCCTGTCGCAATTCGGCGTGGTGCCGGTGACTGTGCCCTGGGAAGACGTGGAAATCGCCCTGCAGACCCGCGAGATTGACGGGGTCGCCTGGTGCGGGATCACCGAAGCCTATGAGGTGGGCTGGGCGGATATCTGTTCGCATTTCCTGACCAACAACATCTCGGGCGCATGGATCGGGCATTTCTTCGCCAATATGGACCGCTGGAACGATCTGCCCGAACATCTGCGCAATCTGATGGCCACCTGTTTCGAGCAGTCGCATTACTATCGCCAGCACTGGTACTGGGCCGGTGAGGCGCGGCTGCGGACCGAAGGGGACAAGCTGGAGCTGACCTCGGTCCCGGATACGGAATGGGCAACGGTCGAGGCCGCCGCGCGCGGTTTCTGGGAAGAGATCGCATCAGAGTCCGAGACCAAGGCCAAGGTCGTCGAGATCTTCCGCAACTACAATGCCGCGATGGACAAGGCCGGTCGGCCCTATCGCTACTCGTAACCGCAAAGCGGGGGGGCGACTGTCCCCCCAAAGCCGCACCCCGCGCGAATAGCTGGCGCGGGGTGCGGATTCATCGAGCGTATTTGCAGCAAGAACAAGGGATGAGGGACAATGACGCTTGAGGAATTGCGCAAGGCTTTCGAGGCAGGCGAGATTGACACAGTGCTGGTGGCCGCACCGGATATGCAGGGACGGCTGATGGGCAAGCGCTTTCACGCGGCGCATTTTCTGGCCTCGGGCCATGAGGAAACCCATTGCTGCAATTATCTGCTGGCCACGGATATGGAGATGCTGACAGTCGAGGGCTATGCCTCGACCAGTTGGGAAAAGGGCTATGGCGATTATGTCATGAAGCCCGATCTGGCGACGCTGCGGCGCGTGCCATGGTTGCCCGGCACTGCGCTTGTGCTCTGTAATCTGCTGGATCATCACACGCATGAGGAAATCGCGATTTCCCCCCGCGCGATCCTGAAACGTCAGGTCGCCCGCGCGCGGGAAATGGGCTATGAAGCGATGGCCGCGACCGAGCTGGAATTCTTCATCTTCGAGCAGAGCTACGAGGCGCTGCGCGATACTGGCACCGACGCGCTGACGCCGATTTCCGGCTATAACGAGGATTACCACCTGTTCCAGACCAGCAAGGAAGAGCCGCTGATGCGCGCGCTCAGGAATGGGCTTTATGGCGCGGGCATCCCGGTTGAGAACTCGAAGGGCGAGGCCGAGGCGGGACAGGCAGAAATCAATATCCGTTATGATGCGATGCTGAACACCGCCGATTTCCATGTCATCACCAAACAGGCGACCAAGGAAATCGCGCATGGCCTTGGCAAATCCGTGACCTTCATGGCGAAATATGACCATCGCCGCGCCGGATCATCCAGCCATGTGCACCAGTCGCTCTGGACGCTGGATGGTGAACCGGCCTTTCTGGACAAGAGCGCGGAATACGGGATGTCCGCGCTGATGCGCCAGTATATGGCGGGCCAGCTGGCCCATGCGCGCGAGATCACAGCCCTGCTCGCCCCGAATGTGAACAGCTACAAGCGGTTCTGCGTCGGCATGTTCGCGCCGACCAAGGCGGTCTGGTCGCTCGACAACCGCACCGCCGGGTTCCGGGTCTGCGGCGACGGGACCAAGGCTGTGCGGGTGGAATGCCGCATCGGCGGGGCAGATCTGAACCCGTATCTGGCCTGCGCCGGGCTGATGGCGGCCGGGCTTGCCGGGATTGATGCGGGGCTTGAGCTGGAGCCAGAGATGCGCGGCGACAGCTATCAGAATGCAGCCGCGCGCGAGATCCCCAAAACCCTGCGCGAGGCGGCGGATCTGCTGGAGGGCTCGGCGATGTTGCGCGCGGCTTTCGGGGATGAGGTCGTCGAGCATTACACTCGCGCCGCACGCTGGGAGATCGAAGAGCATGACCGCGTGGTCACGGGCTGGGAACGCAGGCGGCTGCTTGAGCGGGGCTGAGGGGCGCTGCCCCTCTTGGCCTGCGGCCAATTCACCCCGGAGTATTTGGGGCAAGATGAAACCTGAATGACAGGAGAAGAGATGTCGAAGATCACTCTGATCTCGCCCGTGGACGGGTCGGTCTATGCCGAACGCCCGGTGCTGCCACCCGCGCAGGCCAAGGCAGTTGTCGCGCGCGCGCGTGCCGCGCAAGCCGCCTGGGCCGCGCTGCCGCTGGAGACGCGCATCGCCCGCGTGATGGCGGGGATCGATGCGCTGGAGGCCATGGCGGATGAGATCGTGCCGGAACTGGCCTGGCAGATGGGGCGGCCTGTGCGCTATGGCGGCGAGTTCGGCGGGGTGCGCGAGCGCGCGGCCTATATGGCCGGGATCGCCCCTGATGCGCTGGCCGATCAGGTGGTCGAGGACAGCGCGCGTTTCACGCGGGTTCTGGCGCGCGAGGCTCAGGGCGTGGTTTTTGTCATCGCGCCCTGGAATTACCCCTATCTGACAGCCGTGAACACGCTGGTCCCTGCCCTGATCGCCGGGAATGCGGTGGTGCTGAAACATGCCAGCCAGACCTTGCTGGCGGGTGAGCGGCTGGCCACGGCATTCCACAAGGCCGGTGTGCCGGAAGATGTGTTTGTGAATGTCGTGCTGGATCATGCCACGACCGAGGCGCTGATTTCCGGGCGGTGTTTCGATTTCGTGAATTTCACCGGATCGGTCGGCGGCGGGCGGGCCATCGAGCGCGCGGCGGCGGGCACATTTACCGGGACCGGGCTGGAACTGGGCGGCAAGGATCCGGGCTATCTGCGCGCCGATGGCGATCTTGACGCAGCGGTGGACGGGCTGATGGATGGGGCGATGTTCAATTCCGGCCAGTGCTGCTGCGGGATCGAGCGGATCTATGTGCATGACAGCCTCTATGACACTTTTGTCGAAAAGGCCGTGGCCTGGGTGCAGGGCCAGCGTCTTGGCAATCCGCTGGATGCGGACACGACCATGGGGCCGATGGCGCATAAGCGTTTTGCCGCCATCGTGCGCGACCAGATCGCAGATGCTCTCGCCAAAGGGGCCAGGGCGCTGATCGATCCGGGCGCGTTTGTGGCGGATGATGGCGGGGCCTATCTCGCGCCGCAGGTGCTGGTCGATGTCACCCATGACATGGCGGTGATGCGCGAGGAAAGCTTCGGCCCGGTCGTGGGCATCATGCCGGTCAGGGATGATGCCGAGGCCATCGCGCTGATGAATGACTGCGCCTATGGGCTGACCGCCTCGATCTGGACCGCGGATGCGCAGGCCGCGCGCGCGATCGGTGCGCAGCTGCAGACGGGCACTGTGCTGATGAATCGCTGCGATTATCTGGACCCGGCCCTGTGCTGGACCGGCTGCAAGGATACCGGGCGCGGCACGGCGCTCTCAACCCTTGGCTATCATGCGCTCACGCGCGTCAAATCCTACCATCTGAAAAAGGCCTGAAACATGGGACCAAGCGCAAACTGGAGCTACCCGACCACGATCAAATTCGGGGCCGGACGCATTTCGGAACTCGCGGCGCAGTGCAAGGCCGCTGGCCTGACAAAACCCCTGCTGGTGACGGATCGCGCGCTGGCGGGACTGCCGATCACCGCGCAGGCGCTCGATATTCTCGCAGCCGGGGGGCTGGGCCGCGCCATGTTCAGCGAGGTCGATCCCAACCCGACC
>SKRP01000057.1 GCA_007118445.1 Natronohydrobacter sp. | reverse complement strand
CCTCTTATGCGATCATTGCGGCGCAGGAAGCAGGCGGCGGCGATATGGCCGCGCTGGTGACAGGGCTGACCCGCGCCTGCTGGGAAGAGGGGCGCAATATCGCCGAGGATGACGTGATCCGCGATGCGCTGACTGCAGCCGGGTTCGATCCGGCGCTGTCCTTCACCGGCATGTTACAGGGCGCGGAAATCTATGCGCGCAATCTCGAGGACGCGATCAACGAAGGCGTGTTTGGCGTGCCATTCTTCAAGCTGGGGGATGCCGCCTATTGGGGGCAGGACCGTCTCGATTTTCTGGCCGAAGACCTCGGCGTCCGCCTTTAGAACATGTTGTTCAGAAGTGGTAACCACTTCCGAGCAACCTGCCAGAGGGCGTGGCGCAGACGCCAATGAGCTAAACGCTCTCTGACGCAAAGCAAACCGGCCCTGTCGCGCGACAGGGCCGGTTTGCATGATTGGCATGCCTGTGATCAGGCCGCTTCGGCCTCTGCCGCCGCCGCTGCACTGCGCCGTTCGCTTTCCTCGCGCGACAGCGCGACCGAGGTGCGCACGCCTTTGGCCACGAATTCCATCAGACCGGATACCACGCGCTCATTGGGGTCGATGCCCGCGCAGCTCAGCACCTCGCGCCCGTCGCGCGAACGTGCCCAACGGGCGATCTGTTCCGGCCCGTTGCCGTATTTCTTGTCATCCGCAATTGCGTCATCCAGTGCAGCCAGCACGACAGCTGCAAACAGTTTACGTGCGCGGGCGCCTTGCTCATGGGTGAAGGCCGTTCCATCCGCCGCATCAAACATCATTCAGTCCTTTTTCTTGCTCTTGCATTCACCGCTCGAGCCTGCATACGCGCTTTCGGCTTTGATTCGCTACTCTGTAAATGCATACCACCTATGCGATGAGTGCATATCGACCGGTTTGCGCGACAATATCCTGTTCTTGCGCGGTCCCGGTCACCGCGATATAGGGATCACAGGAAAAACATCAAGTTTTGCACAAGGTTTCCCATGCCCAAGATCAATGGTAACGAAATCCGGCCCGGCAATGTGCTCGAGCATGACGGCGGCCTCTGGGCTGCGGTCAAGGTCAACCATGTCAAGCCCGGCAAGGGCGGGGCCTTCGCGCAGGTCGAGCTGAAGAATCTACGCGACGGGCGCAAGCTCAATGAGCGCTTCCGCTCGGATGACAAGGTCGAGCGCGTCCGGCTGGAACAGAAGGACCAGCAGTTTCTCTATGAAAGCGACGGGCGGCTGGTCGTGATGGATATGGAAAGCTTCGAGCAGGTCGAGTTGGATGCCGAGATTCTGGGCGAGCGCCGACCTTTCCTGCAGGACGGGATGACTGTCACAGTGGAATATTACGGCGAAGAGCCGCTGAATGTGGCGCTGCCGCAAAAAGTCATTTGCAAGGTTGTGGAAACCGAACCAGTTGTAAAAGGCCAGACTGCGGCCAACAGTTTCAAGCCGGCTGTGCTTGACAATGGCGTGCGTGTGCTGGTGCCGCCCTTTGTGGGCTCGGATGAGGATATCGTCGTCAATACCGAGACTTTCGAATATAGCGAGCGCGCCTGACCGACAGATGTCGTAACCGCCAGATTGACTGCGGGCGTGGCTGCCAGACCGACGGAGTAGACCATGCGCCTTGCTGCGTTTGCCGGAATTGCCATGGGTGCAATGCTGTCATCCGCACAGGTGCAGGCGGACAGCCTGTCGCTGAGCTGGTCCGATCCGGCCCCTGACGGTGCCGAGGCCGTGGTCAGCCTGCGCAATCCGATGGGTCAGGTCCTGTTCAGCCTGCGCGAGCAGGTTCCTGTCGGCGCGCAGGCACAGGATATTGCCCTGCCGCCGCTGCCGCGCGCAGTCGAGGGTGTCCAGGCCGGTCTGGTCCATCAGGGTCGCGTGATTGTCCAGAGTGCGATCCTGCCGCTTGCGCGAGGCAATGGCACGGATATGCCGGCCACGCTGTCGGCCCAGCTTGCGGCCGGGCTTGCAGAGCATTGGGAATGCGAGAACGCACCGGATCTGCGGCTCTATTTCCGCGAGGCGGGGCCGGTCCTGCAGCGTCTCGGGGAGGAACTGGCCCTGATGGCGGTCGCGGACCAGCCCGGCGCGTTTGTGTCAGATGACGCGACCCGCTTCGAGCGGAATGGCAACAGGGCCGTCCTCACACCGCCGGATTCGGCACCTGAACAATGTGCCGCAGCACTGTTTCCGCCGATCCTGCCTCTGACCGCCAAAGGCATGAACGCGGCATGGCGGGTGGATATGCAGCGCGACAGTGCCGAACTCGATGTGCCCGGGCTGCAGGATGATGCGCTCTCCACAACCGGGTTGCGTCTGATCGCACCACGGGACGGGACATTGCTGCTGCAGGGCGACAGCTTCGGATTGCGCATTTCCGATGCGCCCTGTCATCTGCTCGGGACAGATCTGATCTATCCGTTTCATGCGCGGCTGCTGGGCACCGATCCCGAGCTGACCCCCGAAGGCTGCGCCGGTGATCCGCTTGCATTGCTGTCCGGGGCACCCTGGGATGTGCAGAGCATATTCGGGATCGCGCTGGAGGCCGGTCCGGGGCGTGCCCTGACGCTGGAAGTGACCCGCGCGCAGGTCTCCGGGCGTGGTACCTGCAACCGCTATCTGGGCAGCGCTGCAATCGAGAACGGGCAACTGGCCTTCCGCGATCTGGGCACAACCCGGCTGAGCTGCCCTGCCGATCTGCGCGCACTGGAGTTGCGGTTCCTTGATGCGTTGGAAGCCGCGACCGGGTTTGATATCACACCCTCTGGCCAGCTTACCCTGCGCGCCGGGGTGCTGCCTGTGCTGACAGCGCGGCAGCAGCCGGTGAACTGACAGCGGGCTTTCAGAGGCTTTCCTCAATCTGGAATCAGTCCGCGAATAATTCTGGACATATTCGCCCTCAATCTGCTCTGCTAGCGGTAATCTGTTCCGGTTCTGCGCCCGGTTCCGGAACAAACAGGAGGAAACAGGGGATGACGCAACCCGCGCTGGATCTCTCGCCACAGGTTTCGGACGAGGTCCGCAAGACCACCTGCTACATGTGCGCCTGCCGCTGCGGCATCAATGTGCATATGAAGGACGGCAAGGTCGCCTATATCGAGGGCAATCGCGACCATCCGGTGAACCGGGGTGTGCTTTGCGCCAAGGGGTCCGCGGGCATCATGCAGCACCTCTCGCCCGCTAGGTTGCGCGCGCCCCTGAAGCGGGTCGGCCCGCGCGGGTCCGGCGAATTTCAGGAAATCACCTGGGACGAGGCGCTGCAGATCGCGACGGACTGGCTGGGGCCCTTGCGCGAGGCAGCGCCCGAGAAGCTGGCCTTTTTCACAGGCCGCGACCAGTCGCAAAGCTTCACGGGCTGGTGGGCACAGGCCTTCGGCACCCCCAACTGGGCCGCGCATGGGGGGTTCTGCTCGGTCAATATGGCGGCTGCGGGCATCTACACGATGGGCGGTGCGTTCTGGGAATTCGGCCAGCCCGACTGGGACCGCACCAGGCTGTTCCTGATCTTCGGCGTGGCCGAGGATCATGACAGCAACCCCATCAAGATGGGTCTGGGCAAGCTGAAAGAACGCGGCGCGCGGGTGATCGGCGTCAACCCGATCCGCTCGGGCTATAACGCTGTCGCGGATGACTGGGTCGGCATCACACCGGGCACGGATGGGCTGTTCATCCTGTCGCTGGTGCATGAGCTTTTGCGCGCGGGCAAGATCGACCTGAACTATCTGATCCGCTACACCAATGCGCCTTATCTGGTGAACGCCCATGACGGCGCGGAAAAGGGTCTGTTCCTGCGGGGCGAGGATGGCAAGCCACTGGTCCGCGACCGCCGCAGTGGGCGGGCCGTGGCCTGGGATACACCCGATATTTCCCCCGATCTTGGCAATGGGGTCGAGATCGGCGGCGTGACCCATCTGCCGGTGTTCCGCCATCTGGCCGACCGCTACCTGTCCGACGACTATGCGCCCGAGAATGTGGCCGAGCGCTGCGGCATCCCCGCCCCGCGCATCCGCGCCATCGCGGCTGAGATTGCGCGCGTGGCGTTTGAGGAAGAAATCACGATTGACCAGCCCTGGACCGATTTCCGCGGCCAGCGGCACGACAAGATGACTGGCCGCCCCGTCGCCATGCATGCCATGCGCGGCGTGTCGGCCCATTCCAACGGCTTCCAGACCTGCCGCGCGCTGCATCTGCTGCAAATCCTGATCGGCAGTATCGAGACACCGGGCGGTTTCCGCTTCAAGCCGCCCTATCCCAAACCCCCCGAAGCCCATCCCCGCCCCCATGCCGGTTTTGCGCCCGGTCAGCCACTCGATGGTCCGCATCTGGGCTATCCGCTGGGGCCGGAACATCTGCTGATCGATGACGCGGGCCAGCCCAAACGCAT
>SKRP01000213.1 GCA_007118445.1 Natronohydrobacter sp. | reverse complement strand
TGATCGACGAATTCGGCAATCCGCGCGCCTTCCAGATGAATGTGGACCGCGAATATGAGCGCAACATGGAGCGCTACACCTTCCTGAAATGGGGTCAGGGCGCGTTCAACAATTTCCGCGTCGTGCCGCCGGGCACCGGCATCTGCCATCAGGTGAATCTGGAATATCTGGCCCAGACCGTCTGGACCGACGAGGACCAGAATGGCGAAACCGTGGCCTATCCTGATACGCTGGTCGGCACCGACAGCCACACCACAATGGTCAACGGCATGGCCGTTCTGGGCTGGGGTGTTGGCGGGATCGAGGCCGAAGCGGCGATGCTGGGCCAGCCGATCTCGATGCTGATCCCGGAAGTGGTGGGCTTCAAGCTGACCGGCGCAATGGTTGAAGGCACCACCGGCACGGATCTGGTGCTGAAAGTCGTGCAGATGCTGCGCGCCAAGGGTGTTGTCGGCAAATTCGTTGAATTCTACGGCGAAGGTCTGGACAAGCTGCCGCTGGCGGACCGCGCAACCATCGCCAACATGGCCCCCGAATATGGCGCGACCTGTGGTTTCTTCCCGATTGATGATGAAACCCTGCGCTACCTGCGCGGCACAGGCCGCGACGAGGATCGCGTGGCATTGGTCGAAGCTTACGCCAAGGAAAACGGCTTCTGGCGCGGCCCGGATTATGCACCGATCTACACGGACACGCTGGAGCTGGACATGGGCACGGTCGTCCCGGCGATTTCCGGTCCCAAGCGCCCGCAGGATCACACGCCGCTCGATCAGGCCGCCGAGAATTTCCTGAAGGTCGTGAATGAATATCGCGGTATTGCTGCTGACGGCGAAGCCGCCGAGATGGCGGCCGAGGGCCCGGCCCCCACAGCCGCCCCGGACCCGCGCAAATCCGCCGCTGTTGCAGGCGAGGACTACACGCTGCGCGACGGCTCGGTGGTGATCGCCTCGATCACGTCCTGCACCAACACGTCCAATCCTTATGTGATGATCGGTGCCGGTCTGGTCGCGCGCAAGGCCCGCGCACTGGGTCTGAACCGCAAGCCATGGGTCAAGACCTCGCTCGCGCCGGGCTCTCAGGTGGTTTCGGCCTATCTGGAAGCCGCAGAACTGCAGGAAGATCTCGACGCGATCGGCTTCAACCTCGTGGGCTATGGCTGCACCACCTGCATCGGCAACTCTGGCCCGCTGCAGGAAGAAATCTCGAAAGCGATCAATGAAAACGACCTGATCGCGACCTCGGTCCTGTCGGGCAACCGCAACTTCGAGGGCCGCATCTCGCCCGATGTGCGCGCGAATTATCTGGCGTCGCCGCCGCTGGTCGTGGCCTATGCGCTGGCCGGTGACATGAATATCGACATCACCCGCGACCCCATCGCCCAGACGCCGGAGGGCAAGGATGTCTACCTGAAAGACATCTGGCCCACCGCACAGGAAGTCGCGGAACTGGTCGAGCGCACTGTCACCCGCGAAGCGTTCCAGTCGAAATACGCCGATGTGTTCAAGGGCGACGAGAAATGGCAGGGCGTCCAGATCCCCGAGGCCGAAACCTATGACTGGCCCGCATCTTCGACCTATATCCAGAACCCGCCCTATTTCCAGGGCATGTCGAAAGAGCCGGGCGTGATCAGCGATGTGAAAGGCGCCCGCGTCCTCGCGATCCTGGGCGACATGATCACCACCGACCACATCAGCCCTGCAGGCAGCTTCAAGCAGACCACGCCCGCAGGTCGCTATCTGGAAGAACGCCAGGTTCCGGTGCGCGAATTCAACTCTTACGGCTCGCGTCGCGGCAACCACGAAGTCATGATGCGCGGCACTTTCGCCAATATCCGCATCAAGAACGAGATGCTGGAAGGCGTCGAGGGCGGCTATACCAAAGGCCCCGATGGCAACCAGACCTCGATCTACGACGCTGCGATGGCCTATCAGGAGGCCGGTGTACCGCTCGTCATCTTCGGCGGCAAGGAATACGGCGCAGGCTCCTCGCGCGACTGGGCGGCCAAAGGCACTTCGCTTCTGGGCGTCAAGGCCGTGGTGGCCGAGAGCTTCGAGCGCATCCACCGCTCGAACCTGGTCGGCATGGGCGTGATCCCGTTTGAGTTCACCGGCGGCGACTCTCGCAAATCGCTGGGGCTGACAGGCGACGAGACCGTCACGATCACCGGGCTCGAGGGCGATCTGAAACCGCTGTCGGAAGTGCCCTGCACGATCACCTATGCGGATGGCACGGAAAAGACGATCACGCTGAAATGCCGGATCGATACCGCCATCGAGAAGGAATATGTCGAACACGGCGGCGTGCTGCACTATGTGCTGCGCGATCTGGCGGGCGCGGCGTAACCCCGTCCCCACAGAATGACACGGAAAAACCCCGGCCCCCGCGCCGGGGTTTTTTCTTGCACCGTTGATATGCTTCGCATCGGGGGTGAAAGGAGCGTCCGATGTTTGCGGACACCCGGCAGCTCACCTGTTTCAATCCAGATCAGGACACCAAGTCAAGGGGCAAGTCCGAAATATCCCTGAGACGCTTACCTTGAACCATCATATCCAAAAGCTCCAGCGTCTCAGCCCTATCTTGATCGACCAATGCATGTCGCAACTCGTAGAGCGCGAAATGATACACGCAATCAATATCGCCGGTTCCGAGCGCCAATGAGGCCACCCGACCGGGAGTCGGCTCGCCGGTGATCACCGCGATATGTGGCAAGCGTCCCTTGCGGTTTCGGACAAGATTGAGCCCTTCCGAGCGAGCGTTCTGCGCCCGGTCACTCCGAAGCGTCCATTTACAGCTTATCGAAGCATGCAGAATTTCCAGAGGCTGGTTGACTATGCGCAAGCTGGAAAGCCGAGCCGTCGATGCATCAACAAACGGTCCACGCGCATTTATCGCATCATCCGCCTCAGGTGCACGCGTCACGACGATATCGGGTTTTATAAGGTAGTCAGAGCCAATAGCAGTCGCAATTTCTCGATTGGCTCGGGCAATCGCTTCAAGCTCATCGAGATGCGCATACTGGTCATACGCAGAAATCCCGCCGCCCTTTTTCACCGCAAATTCGCCGGGTCTGAGGTGATTCATCTTTTCAAAACAAACGCTTAGAAAACTTGCACACACACTTTCAAAATCTGAACCAGCGGTCTGACCCGGAAGCTTAGGTGCGGTCCTTGCATGGCCAAGTTGGTCTATAATCGCCTCAGCGATTTCACGGCTAGGCTTTGATGCCTTGTCGGCATTGCTAGGAACGCCAGAAGCACTTTTCGTCAGAATACCTTCCAGCAGGCTTGCATGGAACTCGCGCCGCGCCTTTGTGAGCCATGCCTCACTCATCAGGCCACGATCCGAACAGATTTTCGTGTCGAAATCGCCTCACGGATTTTCAGTGCAATGGCTTCAGCAACCGGCGGTGGGAACGCATTGCCCACTTGCCGATAAGCAGGAGTTTTCTTCCCTGAGAACTCCCAGTCATCCGTAAATCCTTGCAGCCTCGCGACCATGCGCACCGTGAGCCGTGGCATTCCCACGAAGTCCGATGCTGGGGCTTCATTGGCAATGCCCATTCCGTCCACCCCAAGTGTTGCCCAAGCGCGCTTTGCGCGTGTCGGCCCCAGATCAGGGCCGCCATGCTTCTTCGATCCACCCACAATTGTCGGGGCTATATCATCGGCGTGTTTCGCCCAGCGCATCGCACCGCGCCATTTTCTTTCAGACATAAGATCGTGAAGAGTTTGTCCGACTGTCGCGGGTGAAGCAGCGCCGGAGACAGGCCAGGCGAAATTCTCTGACAAATCCTTTCTTAGCGCAACGATCACGACGCGTGGGCGAAGCTGCGGGACCCCAAAATCTGAGGCGTTAAAAAGATGCCAATCCGTTTCATAGCCTAGCTTGCGAAGCTGGCTCTTAAGACCTTGTCGGTAATCTGCAAACACAGCATCCAGGAAGCCCCGGACGTTTTCGATCATAACGGCTTTCGGCCTGATCTCGTCGACAAGACGCAACGCACTTGGGAACAGGTTTCGTTCATCGGCGTGACCGAGCTGCTTGCCCGCGACAGAGAATGGTGGGCAGGGAAGGCCGCCCGCCAAGACATCGACGCCATTATAGGGGCGCCCATCAAAGCATGCGAGATCGGCCTGCTGACCGTCAAGAACATTCCATGAAGGACGGTTCAGCAAAAGAGTATCGCGACAATGTTTGTCGATCTCGACCAGAGCTTGATGCTGGAAACCTGCACGTTCCATGCCAAGAGCTTGGCCACCGGCACCGGCGCAAAGCTCAACTGATGTTAAATCCGGCTCCATTTACTGCCCTGTTCTTCTTGTCTGACTCTTACTGTCGCTTGTGTAGAAGAAAACCAAAATCAAGAAAAGCTCCGAAGAATGTTCTTATAATGTTCCATATGTTTTGACAAAATGTCAATAGCAACAATTTCGGGTG
>SKRP01000314.1 GCA_007118445.1 Natronohydrobacter sp. | reverse complement strand
CGCGTCAGGATCGCATCTTCCACTGCGCGGATCGTTTCGCGGCTGGCCGGGCCGCCTGCGGTCATCAGCGCAACATTCAGCGAACGTGCATCCAGCGCCGGATCGTTGATCAGGATCGCCGCGCGATAGGCCCGACCGCCACCGGGCGGCGAACCGAAGCCAGTTACGATCACCCCCGAGAAGGGATCAACAGTCTGCACGGGCAGGAAGTTCAGCACCTCGAGCGAGGCGTTCCACAGATACCGGTTGACCTCGACCGTGACGCTGGGCGGCTGCGCATTCGTGAACAGGTCCCAGACTGTCGATTGACGCCCCGTACCGCCCAGACGATCCCGCTCATGGATCTCTGCTGCTGCTGCGCGGGACCGTTCCCCGCCCTGCATGAAATTGCCAAACCCGCCACTGCAGCCCGCCAGCACCAGCGCGGCCCCCAGCAGAGCAGTATTGCGCATCATGCAAATCATCTTCATGGCAACCTTCCCCCGTCGATGCTCGGCAATCTCTAACTTGTTCGCTCCTATGGAACAAGAGCGTTGCGCGATGGCCCTGAAAACACGCTGTCAGACAGCGCAAATCCGATCCCGGCAAACCAGCCGTGGCAAATCTGCATCATATCCGCCGGGTTCAGATAGCCCACCCCCGCTTTGACTTGAAAAACACCGGCGAAAGGATGAAACAGGCTCAGACCTCGCCGACCATGGTGAGTTCAGGAACTCCTAAGATAACGAGGGAAAAAATGAAAAAGCTTCTTCTTGCTTCGACCGCTCTGGTCCTGTCGGCAGGTGTTGCATCGGCTCAGGGTGTGTCCCTCTCCGGCGACGCTCGCATGGGTCTGATCTATGATGGCACCGACGTGCAGATGACCAGCCGCGCTCGCGTCACCTTCACCCTGTCGGGCGAAACCGACACGGGTCTGGCGTTCGGCGCATCCTTCCGCGCTGACAATGCTGGTCCCGCAGTTGGCAACAACCGCATGACCGGTGGTGAAGTGTTCATCTCGGGCGACTTCGGCCGTCTGTCCATGGGTGACGTTGCTTCGGCTGCGCGCGCTGCTGCTGGTGACCTGTATGGTGTTGGCCTGACCGGTCTGGGCGATCTGAACGAAATGGCCTATCTTGACCGTGCCGGTTTCGGTGGGCTGTACACTGGCCAGAGCTACGCGACCGCTGCTCTGTATGAATACAGCATCGACGGCTTCTCCGGCTATATCGGTCTGGGTCAGAACAACACCGCTCGCGCTGGTGACCTTGCAGCTATCTACGCAGTTGCCTTCCCTGACGTTCCTCCCGCCGGTATCGTGTTCCCCGGTGAAGTCGTTCGCGACAACATGTACTCGGTTGGTGCAAGCTACTCCTTTGAAGGTCTGACCGCTGCAGTCGGTTACGAATACTCGCGCGCGCGCGCCACTGGCATCCCTTCGTTCACCGCATCGCATCTGGTTGCATCGGTTGAGTACGAAATGGACGGCATCAGCGCCAAGGCATTCGCTGGCCGCGCTGGTAGCGATCTGGCAGACGTTGTTGCTTCGCGCAATCAGTATGGCCTGTCGGTTCAGGGTTCGTTTGACGCGACCACCGTCACCGCATTCGCACGCCGTGACTTCGCCAGAACCCGTGCAGTCGGCATTGGCGCAAGCTACGACCTGGGCGGCGGTGCATCGATCGTCGGCGGCGCTGTCCGTGCGGCTGGCACCACCCAGGCTGACTTCGGTGTGTCCTTCAGCTTCTGATCCCAATCCGGATCAAGCTTTGGAAAGAGCGGGCATTTGCCCGCTCTTTTCTTTTCTGCCGCTGCGGTCTTTTCCGACCATGCGATTCAACCTAAATTGAAAGCCGATAACCTTTTGCAGGGCTGTGCGCATGTTCAACGACCAATTGCCCGGACTGATGCCTGTGCCGCGCGCCCGTGACGCAGGTCGGCTGCGCGCCGGGAAACTGGTCTCTGATGCAGATCCTGAACGGCGCGGCCTGAGAGGGTGCCATTCGATGCTACCTGCACTGATCTTTTTCGGGCTGTTGGCCGTCCCCGCAGCCGCGCAGACACCGGGGCCATCCATATCCGGCGATGTGCAAATGGGACTCGTATGGCAACCGGAGCCCGACTGGGCCGGGCAACGCGAAAGCGGATTGCGCATGACCAGTCGCGCGCGATTGAAATTCCAGTTCACCGGTGAAACTGATCGCGGGTTGCGCTATGGGGTCGAGCTGCGGCTGAACGAGCCGAGGACCAGATTTCCGGACCGGAAGCACCCGCAAGCTGCAGGACCGAGCACCCATGTCGCTCAGTGAAATCATGCAGCGCGTTGCACAGGCAGAAGCCGCAGCGGGCCGGGCGGCGGGCAGTGTGCAGTTGATTGCGGTCTCGAAGGAGCAGCCTGAAGAGCGCGTCCTGCCTGTGCTGGAAGCAGGCCACAGGGTTTTCGGTGAGAACCGCGTTCAGGAGGCAGCGGGCAAATGGCCCGACTGGCAGGACCGTTTCGGCAAGGTCGAGTTGCATCTGCTGGGGCCGTTGCAGACCAACAAGGCGCGGCAGGCCATGGCGCTGTTCGACGTGATCCATTCGCTGGACCGACCGAAACTTGCGCAGACCTTCGCCCGTCTGGCCCAGGAGAATGGCAGCTGTCCGCAGCTGTTCATTCAGGTCAACACCGGGGCCGAGCCGCAAAAGGCGGGCATTCTGCCCGATGCCGCAGACCAGTTCATCGCCGAATGCCGCGCGCTGGATCTGCCGGTGATCGGGCTGATGTGCATCCCGCCGGTCGATGAAGCACCGGAGGCGCATTTCACACATCTGGCGCAGATCGCCGGGCGCAATGGGCTGACCGGGCTGTCCATGGGCATGTCCGACGATTTCGAAACCGCCATCGCGCATGGGGCGACGCATATCCGCGTCGGCTCTGCGATCTTCGGGGCGCGCAGATAGGCGTCGGTCAGCGCGCCAGTGTTTCGGGGACGATCAGCCGGGTTTCATAGCGGATCAGGGGCGCAATCGCGCGCAGATCGGCAGGGTCCAGCCCGATGCAGCCTGCAGTCGGACTGCCCGGCCTGCGCCACCGATGGATGAAAATCGCCGAGCCGCGCCCGCGTTCGGCCCTTGGCCAGTTCCAGTCGGTGATGATCACCAGATCATAAAGCGGATCGGCCCGGCGCAGGCGCTCATGGCTGTGCGGATAAGGCGCACGGACCATCAGGTTGTAATCCTCGTGGCCGGGATCATCCGACCACAGATCGCGCGGGCGGATCGGCAGCGCCCACTCCGCCGGGCGCGCAATCCGGTCCGGCCGGTAAAGCATCCCGACCAGCCGATGCACGCCCACTGGGGTCGCCCCGTCGCCTTCGCGCTTGTCCACGCGCACACCGCCGCGCCCGACACTGCAGGGCCACAGACGCCCCATGAAGCGCAGCCCCTTGCGGGTCAGGACCATGTCAAACCGGCTCATGGGTTCCTCCTGCATGGTCACGCATCCTGCATTTGCCCCCTCTGCGCCCGGTGAATCACAATATATGTCCCGATTTCAGCGCTTTAGTGGCCAGATAGCCCCGGTTTTCCTCGGTTTCGCCGACGCGCAAGGGCACCCGCTCGACCACCTGCACGCCGTGATCATTCAGCATATCGACCTTGCGCGGATTGTTTGTCAGCAGACGCACTTGCGAAAACCCCATCTGGCGCAGCAGCCCTGCGCCGACGCGGAAATCGCGCTCATCATCCTCGAATCCAAGCCGGTGATTGGCCTCGACCGTGTCAAAGCCCTGATCCTGCAACGAATAGGCCCGCATCTTGTTGGCCAGCCCGATCCCGCGCCCTTCCTGATTGAGATAGAGCAGCACCCCCTGCCCCTCGTGCCCCATCTGCGCCAGCGCGGCTTGCAGCTGCGGGCCGCAATCGCATTTCAGCGAGCCCAGAACATCGCCGGTGAAACAGGCCGAATGCAGCCGCGCCAGAACCGGGTCGGCACGATCCGGCTGGCCGATCTCGATGGCGTAATGCTCAACCCCGCCATCACCGGGGCGGAACACATGCACCCGCCCGGCCTGCGCCGCGGCCATCGGCAGCCGGGCCGAAATCACCGGCGCAAAGGCGCTTCCGCCCGCAAGTGCCTGCGTCAGCATCTCAGGGCTCATCTGGGTCAGATCAGACAGATCCGCGCTCTCCGGCACTGCCAGCAGCAGCACTGCGGGCAGAAGCTGCGCAGATTTCGCCAGCCCCAGCCCCAGCCGCGCCAGACCCGCCCCACCCTCGCGCAGGGTCTGCAGCGGCCCTTTCATCGGCACGCGCAGATCATCCGCCGGATCGGCCACAGCGCGCAGCCAGGTGCAACCAGCGTCTGGCGGCACGACCACGCGGGCCAGATCGCCATCATAGGCGCGCGCCTTCAGCGTCTCGGCGCGGTGGCGGGTGATGGCGAGCACCAGACCGGGCGTTAGCGCGCGCAACTCGGACAGGCG
>SKRP01000243.1 GCA_007118445.1 Natronohydrobacter sp. | reverse complement strand
ATCGCACACAAGCTGGGCGATCCTTACGGCGCGATCCTGCTGGCTGTGGCCGTGACCATCATCGAGGTTGCGCTGATCGTGTCGATCCTGCTCGGCGCGCCGCCCGGCACATCCGAGATCGCCCGCGACACGGTCTTTGCCGCCATCATGATCGTGCTGAACGGAATTGTCGGCTTGTGCCTGCTGATCGGGGGCGTGCGCTTTCACGAACAGGGGTTTCAGCCGCGCGGGGCCACAGCCGCGCTGGGGGTGCTGGCGACCGTGGCGGTGCTGGCGCTGGTCTTGCCCAATTACACGCTGGCCACGCCCGGCCCGGTCTATGCCCCGCCGCAACTGATCTTTGTGGCCGTCACCTCGCTGGCGCTCTACGGGCTGTTCCTGTTCGTTCAGATGATCCGTCACCGCGATGATTTCCGCGACCCGGGCGCAGAGGATCACGACGGCCCGCCGCCTGACCCGCGTGCCTTTCGCGCCGCGCTCGGGTTGCTGCCGCTGGCGCTTGTCGCTGTCGTCGCACTGGCGGAAACGCTCTCGCCTGTGGTCGAGGGGGCCGTGCTGCGCGCGGGGCTGCCGGCCGCACTGGTGGGCGTGGCGATCGCTATCGTTGTGTTGATGCCCGAAGGGACAGCCGCCATCCGGGCGGCGCGCGCCAACCGGCTGCAAACCAGCCTCAATCTGGCACTGGGGTCGGCGCTTGCATCGATTTGCCTGACCATCCCGACGGTGGCATTGTTGTCGCTCGCACTTGGCCAACCGCTCGCATTGGGCCTGGAGGCCGAGCATATCGTCCTTCTGATCCTGTCACTCTTCATGGCGACGCTGACGCTCGCCACCGGGCGCACGACTGTGCTGCAAGGTGGCATTCACCTGGTCATCTTCGGGGCTTTTATCACAATAGCCGCAGTCCCGTGACATCGGGATTGCGCGGTTCCGGTTTTCGACCGCGCGCGCAGATGTCTGTCCTTCTTGTGCTCACTTGCCCGCTCTTCGGTACGAGATCAGGAACGGGCCTGTTCCCGCTTGTGCGGCTGGGGGGCAAGTGTGTTTCGTGATCAGGTCGGTGCATAGCCTGCATGGCGGAGATTCCGTGCGTATCCCTGTGATGTGAAGGCGGTCAATGCCGATGCGATGTCACTGCAAGGAGTATCGGCGCTTCATGCGGCGGCACCTCTGACGAGCGCCCTGTGTCTGGAGAACACATTTTTGATGGGATCGCGCGCTTGCAACAGCCTGAACCGCCCCGGTCCGTCGGGTGGTTCCTCCTCGACGGGCCTGTCACGGTGACCGGGGATGCCCCCGGACTTGCCGTGCTCACGCATGCGATCCGTGCTGTTGGCCGAACGATCAGGAGCACGGGTTTCAGTATCCCCGAAAGATCGCAGCACGGTGCAGCGGTTGCCCACCGGGTCCGAATGATGCGCGCATGGCTGGCCACCGGCAAGCTGGGCGGTTTGATCGATGTGATGCGGTCACAGGGCAAAGAGCGCCCGAAGCACTGGCATCACGGAAGTGCATAGGCGGCTCACCCTCTGGAAAAGCCAGCTTGACCTTGGCACACCACGAGGTTGATACTGCCTGACAAGGCGCTCGACAGGGCCATCCGCACTCGAGAGGAGTTTGACCGATGCCACGCAAGATCATGATACCAGTGCTGACATTGATGCTCGCGCTGCCCGCGGCGGCGCAGCAAGCGGCTGATGCGGTCGATCCCGAGATCGCGGTCGCGTTGCCCGGCGCGTTCGCCGGGCTTTCAGAGGCCGCTGCCGACGCTTGGGCGACGCGCGAGGCAGGCCAACCCGTCGAGGCCGAGCGCTGGATGGTCGCTGTTCAGAACCCGCTGGCCGCCGAGGCCGGTGCGCGCGTCCTGCGCGCGGGTGGCAATGCAGCCGATGCGATGGTTGCAGTGCAGGCGATGCTGGGGTTGGTCGAGCCACAATCCTCGGGCCTCGGCGGGGGTGCATTTCTGGTCTGGTATGACGCGGAGACCGGCGAAGTGACCACGCTCGATGGCCGTGAAACCGCACCGCTGGCCGCCACGCCGCGGCTGTTTCAGGACGCGGATGGCGCGCCGCTGCCGTTCTGGGACGCCGTGATGGGCGGGTTGGCGGTCGGCACGCCGGGCACGCCCGCGCTGATGGAAGAGGCACATCGCCGCTGGGGCCGTGCGAACTGGGCGGGACTTTTCGACGATGCCATCACGATCGCCGAAGAGGGCTTCGCCGTCTCGCCGCGCCTCGCCGGGCAGATCGCGGGTGACGCCGACCGCCTGACGCGGTTCGATGCCACGGCTGCCTATTTCTACCCCGACGGCGAGGCGCTTGCAGAGGGCGACATCCGCATCAATCCGGACTATGCCGAGACCCTTCACGCGCTGGCAAGGGACGGCGCGAGCGCGTTCTACCGTGGCCCCATCGCTGAGGATATCGTCGTCGCCGTGCGCGGGGCCGAGGGCGCGCCGGGGTTGCTGAGCCTTGAGGACATGGCCCGTTACCGCGTGATCGAACGCCCGGCGGTCTGCACCGATTATCGCGGCCATGAGGTCTGCGGCATGGGGCCGCCTTCCTCGGGTGCGATCACTGTGGCGCAGATCCTCGGCAAGCTGGCACATTTCGATATCGATGCGATGGACCCGCAAGCGCCCGAGACGTGGCGGCTGATCGGTGACGCGACGCGTCTCGCCTTTGCCGACCGGGGCCGCTATATCGCCGATAGCGATTTCGTGCCCGTGCCAGTGGGCGGGCTGACCGATCCTGACTATCTGGTCATGCGCGCCGGGCTTCTGCGCCGCGAAGATGCATTGCCCGAGGTGCCAGTGGGTGAGCCAGAATGGGATCACGCGCGCCTTCAGGCATCAGATACTGACCCCGAACGCCCTGCGACAAGCCATATTTCGATCGTCGATGCCGAGGGCAACGCACTGTCGATGACGACCACAATCGAGTCCGGCTTTGGTGCGCGGCTCTTCGTGCGCGGGTTCCTGCTCAACAACGAGCTTACCGATTTCTCCTTCCGCAGCCATGCCGATGGCTGGCCCATCGCCAACCGGGTGGAGCCGGGCAAACGGCCGCGCTCATCCATGGCGCCGACCGTGGTGCTGCGCGATGGCGCGCCGGTGCTGGTGACCGGCTCGCCTGGCGGGGCACCGATCATCGTTTACACGGCCACGCATATCCTCGCGCATCTGGATTGGGGCATGGATGTGCAGGCCGCCGCCGACATGCCGCAGCTGGTCAATGCTTTCGGCACCTACATCCTCGAAGAGGACACCTGGGCCGCTGATCTGGCCGACCCGCTGGAGGCCATGGGCTTCGATGTCAGCATCGGCCCTCGGCCCTCGGGGGTGCAGGCGATCTCGATTATGGACGGGCGGCTTTTCGGCGCTGCCGATCGGCGCCGCGAGGGAATCGCGCTTGGGGAGTAGATGCGCGAACTGCCTCGTTGAACGCGCGTTTGCGCCGGTCGCTGCGACGGCGCCCGCGCGGGGGCTATGGCCCGGCTGCATGCGGGTCTGCTCTGGCCCGCGCGACGCAGTTCGGAATTCATGCGGAAGCGTTTGTGGACGCGCCTGGACTGCGCGCCATGCCATGGCCATATCGACTGTGTCTGCCTGACGACGTGATCAGGCGCTGTCTGATCCGCGCGTGGCGGCCTCGTCGCGATAAGCGTTGCCTGGCTACAGGCATGGTGACAGGGTTGCGATCTGGACCGGAAGAGCATCAAGGTCGGGGGAAGAATGACCAATCGGAAGGTGGCAAAGCTCATAGGCCCACTCTCGGGCCCCAGCCTTTTGCTTGGCCTCTTGTTTTTCAGCGCATCGCTGACGCCCTCGCTCATCCCCCGTGGACCGGAGGTGCAGGGCGTCCTTGGCGGGCTTGTGATGGCAATCGGGTATCTGATCGGCCAGATCGTCGGGCTGATCTGGCGGATTGCCGATTTCCCTGTTCTTTCCGGTCGACCTGCAAGGCTGTTGACCGCTTTGGTTTCGATCCCGCTGATCGCATTCTTTCTCTGGGTGCTCGGATCAAGTCTGATCTGGCAGAACGACATCCGATTGAAGATGGGAATGGAAGAGGTCGACGCGCTCAATCTCGCGACAATCCTGCTTCTCGCCTTCGCGACTTTCGCAATCGCTTACGCATCGGGCCGGCTCATCGCCTCGCTGTTTCGCCTGATCCGGTCCCGGCTTTTGCGCGTGATGCCTGTGCGGCGCGCAAATGTGCTGGGGTTTGTTCTGGTTGCGCTGATCCTGTTCGTGATCACCCGAGACGGCATCGTGGATCATGTGATGTCGGGGCTTGATGAAAGCTACGAGACAGCGCAGGAGCTATTCCAGAGCGCTCCGCCCCGCCCTGATGATCCGCGCATGACCGGGAGTGCTGCGTCCCTGATCGACTGGGCGGCGATAGGCCGGTATGGCCGGAATTTCATTACCTCCGGCCCCAGTGCCGAGGATATCGCGGCCTTCACTGGCCAGGCCGCGCTGCATCCGATCCGGGTCTATGTCGGGCGCGCCAATGGCGAGACGCCTCGGGAAAGGGCCGAACTGGCTTTGGCCGAATTGATCCGGCAGGAGGCGTTCGAGCGTGATGTGCTGATCATCGCCAGCCCCACGGGAACAGGCTGGATGGATCCTGGCGCACAGGATCCGGTGGAATACATGCATGGCGGGAACATCGCCACAGTTGCCGCCCAGTATTCCTATATGCAATCGCCGCTGGCGCTCATCTTTGAAACGAATACCGGGCTCGAGCAGGCGACCGCGCTTCAGGACGTTGTGCACGGTTACTGGAAAACGCTGCCCGCTGACGCGCGTCCCCGTCTGTATGTCCACGGGCTGAGCCTCGGTGCCTGGTCTTCGATGCACGCGACAAACATGTTCCGATTGCTCGACGATCCCATCGACGGCGCGTTCTGGGTCGGTCCGCCATTCCCCTCTGCCTTCTGGAACTATGTCCAGAACAATCGCAACCCCGGCACGCCCTGGGTCCTGCCGGAAATCGGAGACGGGTCACTGATCCGTTATGCCTCGCACATGGCCGATGCATCGCAGGCCGAGGCAGACTGGGGGAAGATGCGCATCGTTTTTCTGCAGTATTCCAGTGATCCGGTTGTCTTCTACGATCCGCGTTCGCTGTGGCGCGCGCCGCCCTGGATGCGGGACCCTCCGGCCGAAGACATGACAGAGCATTTCATCTTCATGCCTGTCGTGACGCAGTTCCAGCTGGCGCTCGATTTGGCGCTGTCTTTCGGTGCCCCGCCCGGCCACGGGCATGCGTATTTTGCGCAGGATTATATCGGCCCATGGGTTCAGGTCACAGCGCCTGCGGGGTGGTCACCCGGAGACACCGCGCGCCTGAAGGCGCATTGTGATCTCGGTTTTCAGCAGGGATGTCCAAACGGCGTGCAATAGGCTATGGCGCAACCTCGCACAGATGACAGAACAGCATTCCGGAACAGGGACTATTTCAGCGACCATACATTACAGGTGAGAATAGACCGTGGTGCGAGAGACGCCGAGATCACGCGCGGCTTGCGAAACATTGCCGTTGAAATGGCGCACACGCGCCCTGATCATCTTGCACTTGTGCGCCTTTACCGAAGAACCGGAACATTTCTGGCAGATATCTGTTGAAGCCGCATCGCGAAGCAGCGCGTCCGGGAAATCCGCGATCGTGATCATTTTCGCAGCCTTCCCTGATAGAATTGAGCGGAACATATTGGACAGCGCGATGAAACTCTCCGGGCGCGACGTGTCCTGAAGCCATTCAATGGCATCATCCGATATGATCGCATCCTCCTCTATCTGGCGCAGTGTGGCGCGAACGCATTCAGAATAATCCGTGCGTTCGCTTAACCGGGGAAGCGCGAAGGCCACCCCTGCGAGGCGCTCGAGAAATCCTGGTGTAAGTTCCGTGCCGACCTTGCGCAATTCATGCACGGATTGCCGCGATATCCCGATGATCCTTATGTCATCTGCAGCAAATCCCTGGCCATAGCGTATTGGTCGCTCGCGTGTGCTCAGAAAGCGTTCGAGAAATGACTGAATTTTCTTGTCGAGCTTCTCGACATTGTCCAGCATCAGCGTTCCTCGTGACACCGTGTCCAGGATCGAACGCTGTCCTGCTCCAACTGGTTCCCGCGCGAAAAACCGGTCTGCAAAAGTGCTTGGATCGATGGTTGCGCAATCGACTGACACAAATGGCCCTTCAGATTTGCTGGCAGCATGTGCGAGGCGTGCAAACACCTCTTTTCCCGAGCCACTGGCGCCGGTGACCAGAATATTCACGTTTTCGCGCATTACATCTGGCAATGCAGCAAGATGCTGACGCCAGACAGAGTCATTCAGGGCCAGATGTCTGACCCAGGGTGAAATACGTGACGCGCCATGCTCGGCCTTTCTGTTTCGGGCGTGGGATGCAGGGTTGCGATTTGCCAGGCGGAAACTGGCGCGGTTTGCGACGCAGCGCATCGAGACTCCCGATCCGAGTCGATCACGCACGCGGATTGTCTCTCCTTGAACCAGTTCAGGCATGAGCTTGTCGAACCTGGTATCGAACAGCTCCTCGAAGTGCTTCTCGATGAGATCTCCCTGACCACTGAGAAAAAGTTGCCCCCTGCGATTGACTGCGTGGATATGAAAATCCTCTGTCAGAACCAGCATTCCGACGCTCAGTGTGCTCAGGAATTCCGGACGGGGATGGAACACAAGCACAAGGTGCTCGCTGTAACTTGATCTGATGAAGGCGTTCTCGATATTGCTGGCGGACATTTGCACCAATGCGCTGGTATGCTGCTGGCGCGCCAGCACCGATGTCGAGGCATCCAGGATGCCGGCCAAGTTGCCGCGACCGTCGAAAATTGGCGCGCTGATGCAGGAGACATTGCCATGATCGCGCAGGAAATGCTCTTCGCCATAGACCTGCGCGGGTCGCAATGTCTTGAGTGTCAGTCCTACGGCATTGGTGCCACGGCGCTCTTCTGTCCAGACAGAACCCGGGATCACGACCTTCCCGGCGCGCGAGTCTCTGAATTGGCTGTCTGCGAGCGTATTGATGACAATTCCCTCAGGGCTGCCCAGGGCGATCATGAAATTCGACCCCGAGATCTGGTCGAAGAGCAGCTCAAGCTCAGGTCGCGCAAAGCGGATCAGGTCCTGATGGCGTTGCTGCAGTTGCCTCAGGCTATCCTCTGGGATGACGTCGATTTCCAGCGAGCCTACAGGGTCAATACCGTGCTCAAGGCTGCGCAGCCAGCTTTCCGAGATGTCAGCCGGGATAGCGCCACCCGGAAAACGTCCGTTCGTTTCCAGGTTCCGCCGCGCCCGCGCCAGCCCTGACATGTTCATTGTGACGCCCTCCCAAGCTTGTACTGACTGTTCCCCAGGCAGTGATCGTCAGGAAATAACCCGAAGATGATTTTGTCAATTCGGGCGAGAGCATTGTAGCGAGTTGTTCAGTTTCTGAACATACGAGTCTGTCGGGCCTGTCGTCAGGGCACAGGCGTGCGCATGGTTCAGATTATGAACAGATTTCGGATGTCAGTGTCCAATTCCGTTACACACTGAATGAAATAGGTTTTTTGTTGGAATAGCGCGCTCTCTCGGGCGACTCTCAAGTCGGGAAACCATATTGCGAGGGAGAGATTCGCCGTGAAAGCCCAGGTTCTGCACAGCTATGATCCAGACCTTACTGCCGCGCAGTGGGTGACGAGCGACACAGTCACTGATCCAAAGATCGCGCGATCAGATGAAGTTATCGTCCGCATAGGCGGGGCAGGGGTTTGCCGCACGGATTTGCATATCATCGAAGGGATATGGCGTCCGCACATGGATCCCGACGGAAACAGCCTGCTTCCGCTGATCATGGGACATGAAAATGCGGGCTGGGTCGAGGATGTCGGGGCCGAGGTGGAAGGCTTCAGAAAGGGTGACCCTGTGATCGTGCACCCCAAGATCACGGGGGGCACCTGCCTTGCGTGCCGGCGTGGCCATGACATGCATGGCGAAGGCAAGTTTCCTGGCCTCGACAGCAACGGTGGATATGCCGAGGCATTGCTGACCTCGCATCGCAATCTGGTGAAGCTGCCGCGGACTCTGGCACCCAAGGATGTGGCCCCTTATTCGGATGCAGGGCTGACAGCATATCGCGCGGCGAAAAAGGCGGCGCAGACGTTGCTGCCGGGTCAGCGGGTCGTTGTGATCGGGGCCGGTGGTCTGGGTCATATCGGTGTTCAGGTGCTGCGCGCGATGTGCGCGGCCGAGATCATCGTTGTGGATCAGGCCGAAGCGGCCTTGCAGCTTGCGGGCGAAGGCGGGGCTGATCATCTGGTCAAGGCCGATGGCGGCGAAGTCGAAGCTGTGAAGGGTCTGTGCGACGGCGTCGGGGCTGAAGCCGTGATCGATTTTGTGGGCGAAAAAGGAACCACGAAAAAGGGCCTTGATATGACCCGGCCGATGGGAAGCTATTACATCGTCGGATATGGCGAGGATATCCAGATTCCCTCGGTCGACATGATCATCACCGAGCGCAACATCATCGGCAATCTGGTCGGGACATGGGCAGAGCTGACCGAGCTGATGGCGCTGGCGGATCGGGGGCTCGTGGAATTGGCGACGCGACATTACCGCCTCGATCAGGCGAATGACGCCCTGCGCGACCTGCATCACGGAAAAATCAAGGGCCGCGCCGTTCTGGTGCCCTGATTTCATCAACTCAATCTTTGGGAGGAGATAGGAATGTCACTGAAAAGAACCCTCTTGCTCAGTTCAGCGCTGTGCGTGTCCGGTGGTGCCGGTTTCGCAATATCTGAAGAGGTGGGCATCGGGCCGGATATTCCCGGAATGTGCAGTTTCGAGGCGATTGGCGCGAAAGACTATTCCGGGCGCAGCCTGAACATCATCACCCATGCGATCCCGGTTATCGGCGAACCGACCGCCTTGCACGCAGATCACTTCCAGCGGCTGACTGGTGCGAATGTGAATGTCGTGCATGTGCCGTTCGGCGATCTGTTCCAGCGGATCATGATCCCTTTCCAGACCGGACAGGCGGCCTATGATGTGCTGTTCTACGGGTCGCTCTGGGTGGGCGATTTTCATTCCTATCTTGCCGAAATTCCAGCCGAGTTTCAGGAAAATCCGGAAATGCAGGCGGTCACCGCGACATATCGCGATGTGGCCACATGGGGCGACCGGATGCTGCAATTCACGATGGACGGAGACCGTCACTACCTGAAATACCGACTGGATATTTTTGAGAATGAAGAGATCCAGGCGCGTTTTCGCGAAGAGATGGGGCGGGACCTGACCATTCCGGCGACATGGGAAGAATACAATGAGGTCGCGATCTTCTTTTCCGGCTGGGACTGGGATGGGTCGGGCGAGACAAATTACGGTTCGGCCGAAGTGGTTGCGCGTGATGACCTGATGTTCTCGGCCTTTATCAGTCGCGCGGCACCTTATGCAAAGCATCCGGATGTGACCGGTGGTTTCTTCTTCGACCTTGAATCGATGGAGCCCCTGATCAATACGCCCGGCTGGGTGCGTGGGCTGGAACGGTTCATCGAAGCGCGCGCTGCCTTCCCGCCCGGCGGGACCAATTTCGGGCTCGGGGACGAGATCTTCTCGTTCGGCGGCGGCCAGACATTGATGAGCTACAGCTGGGATGATGCCTTCATCCAGGCGATGCAGGAGGACAGCCCGATCCGTAACCAGGTCGGCGCGGCGATGCTGCCCGGCGCGACCGAGGTCTGGAACCGCATGACCGGCGAATGGGATACATTCGACGAGCCCAATCGTGCGGCCTATATCACATGGGGTTGGACAAGTGCCGTGGCCGAAGCCAGCCAGAACAAGGATATGGCCTTCGACTACCTGTGCTTCTTCGCCAATGGGGCCAATACCAATCATGACCTGCAAGTCGGTCGTTTCGGTGTGAACCCGTATCGCGAGGCCCATTTCGACGCATCTTTCTGGTCCGAAAACATGGGTTGGGAAGACGCCACCGCGCAGAGCTATGTCGAGACGCTGGCCGCGATCGACGGTCATCACAACCGCGTCTTCGACCTGCGTGTGCCGGGTGTCGGACAGTTCATGTCCTCGCTTGCGGCTGGTGTTTCAGAGGCCATGGCCGGGCAGCGCAGCGCTCAGGAGGCGCTGGACAGTGTCGCTGATGAATGGCGCCAGATCGTCGAGCGTATCGGGGCTGACCGTGTCCGCGATGCCTATGCGAATGTTGTCGCTCTGGAAGACGCGCGCTGAGCACTGCGCGTTCGGCTCAGGGTCGTCCGCGCGGGCGGCCCTGATCTTGTTCAGTGCACCAGAATGGGACTGTCCATGTATCGCCAGAAATATGTCTTTCTGCTGCCCGGCCTTCTGGTCCTTGTTGCGATCATCATCTTCCCGCTGCTGTTCACGGTCCGGGTCAGCTTTTCCAGCTGGGACGTCTTCAATCCCGGCCTGGATTATATTGGCGGGCGCAACTACGCGCGCATGTGGGCCGACACCCGCTACTGGGAGGCGCTGGGGCGGCTTTCCGTGCTGGCGGGTGCGACCGTCCTGATCCAGTATGTTCTGGGATTTGCCCTGGCCTTGCTGGTCTGGGGTGATGTGCGCGCCAAGCGGTTCTTCCGGGTCCTGTTCCTGATCCCGATGATGACCACCCCGGTCATCATGTCGGTCATCTGGCGCACGATCTTCCATGAAAGCCTCGGGCCGCTCAACGGGTTCCTGCGCGCAGCCGGGCTGTCTGCCCAGCCCTGGCTGTCAGATGCGACACTGGCCTTTGTCAGCGTGATGATCGTCGAGATCTGGCAATGGACCCCCTTCATGTTCCTGCTGCTGCTGGCCGGGTTGATGTCGCTCCCGCGCGAGCCCTATCTGGCCGCACAGATCGACGGGGCCGGTCCGGTCCGGACCTTTTTTCAGGTCACATTCCCGATGATGGCGGCCATCTCGGTGGGCGCGATCCTGATCCGGCTGATCGAGGCGTCGAAGATCATGGAAACTGTCTATGTGATGACCTCGGGCGGGCCGGGAACAGCGACAGAGACGTCAAGCTACTATATCTACATCCGCGGTTTGCGTGATTTCCAGCTCGGGTATTCGGCCTCGCTCTCGCTGACATATCTCATCATCATGATCATCAGCCTGACCATCATCGCGAAGGTCATGATCCGCCTGCTGGTAAAGGACCGGACATGAGAACTGTCTATCTCGCTATCAAGTACACGGCTCTTCTGCTCTGGTCGTCCTTCGTGGTCTTTCCGTTCCTCTGGGCCTTCTCGACCTCGTTCAAGACGGCGAATGCAGTGACCAGCGGACCGAAATGGATCCCCTGGCTGCAATTCGAACCCAGCCTTCAGGGCTGGCGCAGCCTGTTCGGGGGCGTGGGCGGGACAGATATTTCCGGCCCTTACCTCAACAGCGTCATTGTCACCTTCTCGGCGTCGCTGATCAGCCTGACACTGGGAACTCTGGCCGCCTATGGCTTGTCACGTTTCCAGTTCCGGGCCGGCCCGATCCGAAATGCCGATATCACCTTCTTTTTCATCTCGCAGCGGATCATGCCGCCCATCGTGCTGGCCATCCCCTTTTTCCTGATGCTGCGCCAGCTTGGTCTGCTTGACAGTCTGGCTGGTCTGGTGCTGGTCTATATCGCGCTTCTGATGCCGATTGCTGTCTGGGTGATGGTGGATTTCTTCAACAACATCCCGCGCGAACTTGACGAGATGGCCTGGCTTGATGGCTGCTCACCCGTGACCACCTTCTTTCGCGTCATCCTGCCCAACTCGCTGCCGGGGCTTGTGGTGGCGGGGATGTTCTGCGTGATCTTCGGCTGGAATGACTTCTTCTTCGCCTTCACGCTCACCTTCACGCAGACACAGTTGCTGCCTGTGGCCATCGTGTCGCTCAACTCTTCCGTGACGCCCTGGTGGTCGCTTTCGGCCTCGGCGCTGATTTCCATCGCGCCGCTGGTCTTGCTGGCTTTCGTCGTGGAACGCTTCCTGTCAAGGGGTGGTCTGGCTGGTGCGATCCGATGACGAAAGGCGCCATGCTGGAACTCAGCAAGCTCAGCCGCCACAGGGACGGCGTTGTCCATCTTGACGGCCTGACGCACCATTTCGAGCGCGGCAAGCTATATACGCTTCTGGGGCCGACAGGCGCGGGCAAGACAACGCTTCTGCGCAGCATTTGCGGTCTGGAACAGGTCGATTCCGGCGTGATCACGTTGCAGGGGCAGGATCTCGGCAAAACCCCGCCCTGGAAGCGACCGATCGCAATGGTGTATCAGCAATTCATCAATTATCCCCATCTGACTGCACTCGAGAATGTCGCCTTCCCGCTGATCCGTTCGGGAACACCGAAAGCGCAGGCGCGCGCGCGTGCGCAAGAGCTTCTGCAGAAGGTCCAGCTGGGCCATCTGACCGACCGGCGTCCGGGCGCGTTGTCGGGCGGCCAGCAACAGCGGGTGGCCATCGCGCGCGCGCTTGCCAAGAACGCGCCGGTCCTTCTGCTTGATGAGCCATTCGTCAATCTCGACTACAAGCTGCGCGAGGAATTGCGGGTTGAGCTGGTCGAACTTCTGGCCGGAAATGACCAGATGACTGTTATCTATGCCACGACCGAACCGCGCGAAGCCCTGCAGCTCGGGGATCAGGTTCTGGTGATGGACAAGGGACGATTGCTGCAGGTAAGCGCGCCGGAAGCGTTGTTTGAGGCCCCTTGCTCGGTCGACGTGGCGCAGGTGACAAGCGACCCGCCGATCAATATCCTGCCTTTCACGCAGCGCGATGGTGTCGCGTGCTTCCCCGATCTTGGCGATGTTGCGGTCCCGGAATGGGGCGCGGGGCTTGCAGACGGTTCCTATTTTCTGGGGCTGCGCGCAGGCGGTCTGTATCCGGCAGCAGAGGGCTACAGCGCCATTGTGCGTCTGGCAGAGGTCAACGGATCCGAAACCCTGACCTTTCTCGATCTGGGCGCGACCGAGTTGACCATGCATGAACGAGAGGTCCGCGATCATGCGATAGGCGACAAGCTGACTGTCGCAATCCGGACTGAAGACGCATTGCTGTTCAACGCGCAGGGGCAGCTTGTCGATACCCGCGCGAAGGAGGGGTGAATGGCAGAAATCCAGCTGGCCAATCTGGCACATTCCTATAACCCGACCGCGCCGACACCTGCCTATGCATTGGAGCCGCTGGACATGACCTGGTCCGACGGGCAGACATATGCCCTGCTCGGGCCATCGGGTTGCGGCAAGTCAACCATGCTGAACATCATCTCGGGATTGCTGCGCCCCAGCACCGGGCGCGTGCTGTTCGATGGCAAGGACGTGACGGCAAAGGATACCCGCGCCCGGAATATCGCGCAGGTTTTTCAGGTTCCGGTCATTTATCGGTCAATGACTGTGGCGCAGAATATCGCCTTTCCGCTGGTCTGCCGCCGCGTGCCCTCGCATGAGATCCGCAGGCGCGTGGATCATCTGGCCGAATTGCTGGAGATGACGCATCTGCTCAGGACACCTGCTGTTCGGCTGACGGCAGATCAGAAACAGCTTGTGTCTCTGGCGCGCGGATTGGTGCGCGATGATGTATCCGCGCTGCTGCTCGATGAGCCGCTGACCGTGATCGATCCGCATGTGAAATTCGCACTGCGCCGCAAGCTCAAGGCGATCAATGCCGAGTACCGGATGACAATGGTTCTGGTGACGCATGACCAGAATGAGGCGCTCAGTTTTGCGCAGACCGTGATTGTCATGAATCACGGAAAGGTCGTTCAGGCGGGAACGCCGCAGGAACTGTTCGAACGGCCGGATAATGAATATGTCGGGTATTTCATCGGGAGCCCGGCCATGAATTTCCTCACAGCGCATGTCAAAGGCGATCAGACGGGTCTTGATGGGTGCGACTCGGTACTTGGTGTCCCGCATGATCTGCGCGAAACGGACAGCCTCAAGCTGGGTTTCCGACCGGAACATGTGGACCCCGTGAAAGGCGATATCCAACTGAAAGGCAGCGTGCGAAAAATCCTTTTCGAGGGTGTTGACCGGGTTCTGGAGATCGCCGCAGGGCGCAATCTGTTCCGGGCGCGGCTTGACAACTGGTCTGGTGCGGTCGGCGACCAGGTATCGCTTCGCGTCCCCGCCGCCAATGCGCATTGGTATGTGAATGGCAACCGGATCGGGCAGCCCGTGACACGCCTCGCGCCCTGACCATATGTGACAGGGCCGCGAATTTTCGAATGACAAACTTTCGGATTGTCATATCCTGATAAGATGCAGTCCGATCACGGAATGCGTTTTGGGGAGGAGAAGATCATGTGCCAGATCTATGCGGGCCAGGATCCGCGCCGCTACGCCGCCACAACGCGCCGGATGCGTATCAACAGACAAAGCACCAGCATCCGGCTGGAAAACCTGTTCTGGGACATACTGGACGAGCTGGCAACATCCGAAGGGTTGTCGACCGCAGCTTTCGTCTCGAAGCTGCAGGATGAAGTGGTGCAGTTGCATGGCGAACCTGTGAATTTCAGTTCGCTGCTGCG
This sequence comes from Natronohydrobacter sp., assembly GCA_007118445.1. Lineage (GTDB taxonomy): Bacteria > Pseudomonadota > Alphaproteobacteria > Rhodobacterales > Rhodobacteraceae > Roseinatronobacter. The sequence continues at coordinate 613 of SKRP01000243.1, read as the reverse complement.
CTGCACCTGCCTTGTGTATCTCGATCGCAAGAAGCCGGTGGGTCGCCTGGCAGCCAGACGCGAATCCCTGGACCTGTCTGCCTGAAGAACGCGGGTAGTAGGTCAATACTACCCATCCCATACCCATTGCGGCGACACTTGTCAGAGTGATGACAATGGAGGGTGCGCTCAATGGCGAAAATGATCCACAGCATGATCCGCGTGCTGGATGAAGACCGGTCGGTTGCTTTCTACAAGCAGGCTTTCGGGCTGGAGATCGCGGACCGGCTGGATTTTCCCGAATTCACGCTGCTTTATCTCAGCAATTCCGAGACCGGGTTCGAACTGGAACTGACGGTCAACAAGGGGCGGACAGAGCCCTATGACCTGGGCGACGGGTATGGCCATCTGGCGGTCTCGGTGCCGGATGCCGCCGCAGAACATGCGCGGTTCGAGGCCGAGGGTCTGGCACCGCGCAAGCTGGTCGATTTCGCGCCTGCCGGAGAGGTCATCGCCCGGTTTTTCTTCGTGGCCGATCCGGATGGATATCAGGTCGAAGTTCTCGAACGGGGAGGGCGCTACCTGTAGCGCCACCATCGCCGGCGTCATGTTGGGGAGCGTGGCGCCATCTTTT
>SKRP01000245.1 GCA_007118445.1 Natronohydrobacter sp. | reverse complement strand
GGCGCGGCATTTCGAACTGGTGGAAACCATCACGCCCGAGATCGAGGCGATGGCGGGTGAGCCGACCTCGGCCCTGTCGAAAGGCGGCATGAAAACCAAGGTCATGGCTGCAAAAACGGCAGTCTCGGCGGGTTGCGCGATGATCATCACGGCAGGCGCGGGTCTGCATCCGCTGCGCGCCTTGCGCGCAGGCGCACGCGCGTCGCTGTTTCTGGCGCAGGGCGATCCGCGTTCGGCGCGCAAACGCTGGATTGCGGCGATGAAGCCCAAAGGCGCTGTGCATGTCGATGCCGGGGCCGTGCAGGCGCTGGGGCAGGGGAAATCCCTGTTGCCCGCAGGTGTTACTCGTGTCGAGGGCAAGTTTTCGCGCGGCGATGCGGTCACGATCATGGGGCCGGCAGGCGCGCTGGGCGTGGGGCTGGCGGGCTATGACAGCCGTGAGGCGCACGCGATTGCGGGCCACCAGTCGCGCGAGATTGCGCAAATCCTGAACTATCCGGGGCGCGTGGCGCTCATTCACAGAGACGAGATGGCATTATGACCGAGATCAGCGAAAGCATGTTGGAGATGGGTGCGAAGGCGCGGGCCGCCGCGCAGATTCTGGCCACGGCGACACCAGAAGCCAAGACCCGCGCGCTTCAATCTGCCGCTGACGCGCTACTTGAAGCGCAGGATGCCATCCTTGCTGCCAATGCAAGCGACATGGAAGCTGGCCGCGAAAAGGGCCTGTCTGGCGCGATGCTGGACCGGCTGATGCTGGATGCAGCGCGCCTGCAGGGCGTCGCGCAGGCGTTGCGCGAGGTGGCCAGCCAGCCCGATCCGGTCGGCGCGGTGATCAGCGAATGGGACCGGCCCACCGGGCTGCATATCCAGCGGGTGCGCACACCCTTGGGCGTGGTGGGGGTGATCTATGAATCGCGCCCCAATGTGACAGCGGATGCAGGTGCGCTGTGCCTGAAAGCGGGCAACGCTGTGATCCTGCGCGGCGGCTCTGAAAGCTTCCATTCCTCGCGCGCGATCCATGCAGCCCTTGTGGCCGGGCTGAACGCCGCCGGGCTGCCCGAAGACGCGATCCAGCTGGTGCAGACCACCGACCGCGCCGCTGTGTCGGACATGCTGCGCATGGTCGCGCATATCGACGTGATCGTGCCGCGCGGGGGCAAGGGGCTGGTGGGGCTGGTGCAGCGCGAAGCCCGCGTGCCGGTTTTCGCGCATCTCGAAGGGATCTGTCACATCTATGTTGATGCGTCCGCTGATGCGGAAAAAGCCCGGCGCGTGGTGGTGAACGCCAAGACCCGGCGCACCGGGATTTGCGGGTCAGCCGAATGCCTGCTGATCCATCGCGACATTGTGGACGGGCTTGGCGCGCAGATCATCGCCGATCTGGTCGCCAAAGGCGTCGAGCTGCGCGCGGGCGAGGGCTTGCAGCATCTGCCCGGCGTCGTGCCTGCAGCCCCGGAGGATTTCGGCAAGGAATATCTCGACATGATCATCGCGGCTGCCGTGGTCGAGGATGTCGAGGGCGCGATGGCCCATATCCGCCGCTACGGATCACAGCATACCGATGCGGTGATCGCCGAGGATGCAGGCGTCGCGCAGCGCTTCTTTGCCGGGCTCGATAGCGCGATCCTGATGCATAATGCCTCGACCCAGTTCGCCGATGGGGGTGAATTCGGGCTGGGGGCGGAAATCGGCATCGCCACGGGCAAGATGCATGCGCGCGGGCCAGTGGGGGCCGAACAGCTGACCAGTTTCAAATATCTGGTCCGCGGGGATGGCACGATCCGCGCCTGAGCATTCAGGCCCGCAGACCAGCGGCGCGGTGTCGCCGCTGGCTGATAGCGCAGGCGTGCAAGGATCAGGGCTGGATGCAATCCGCGCTGAAACCCTCGCAGGTCAGGAACATGCCGCTCATGCCACCCAGATCATTGCCCATTTCGAACAGCCCGGCGGCTTCTTCAGCATTCGGGCCGTAGAAGGCACCCAGAACCGTGCCATCGGCCATCGCGCCCTGAAACAGGATGATGCTGTCATCCGTCGTGACGAACTGACCATTCGCAGCATCGATGGTGATGTTGCTGACGCTTGCATTCAGCCCGGTGCCATTGTCGAAATTCCCGTCCATCTGCATGGACAACACGCCCTGGTTGAAATCGGCAACCATATCGACAGTGCCATTCACCAACCCCGATGTGCCATCGGCCAGCCCTGCGCCGGCATGAAAAACCCCGGTGTAATTGCTGCGCTCCTGCGGCAGGGTGACTGCGCCGCCATCTGCATCGGGATTGTCGGAATGGATGTAGATTGAATGCGCTTGCAGCCCGTCATCACCGACCTGCAGGATGTTGAAATTCCCCACAAACGCGTATTCCCCGTGCAGCCGTTCCAGCAATACGCCATTGGCGCTGGTCCCTTCTGGCCCGCCAGCGACGATGCAACTGCCCAAAGTGATATCCTCGCACTCGATGCTCATGCCTTCCATCGGGCCTTCGGTCATCAGCAGCAGGATCTGCCCGGAGGGCCCGCGCGAGACATCGGCGCGGGCTTCGGTGACAGTGTTGGTCGGGCTGATGGACAGTGTGTTCGGGGGCTGCGGCGCATTCATGCCACCGCCACCGCCGCCGCCACCACAAGCCGCAACCATAACAGACGTGGCCGCGAAAAGCGGCATTACCAGGGATTTGCTCATATCTGCCTCGGTTTATTGTGTTTTGGGTAGAGAATCAGCGCTTGCAGCTGCCATGTCAACAGGCGAGCGGTTCTTGCGCCCAGCAAATGCGCGGCTTGCGACAGAAATGACTCACTCTGCCTGCCAGGGCACTGTGAAACTGTCCATCACTGCGCTCAGTCGCGGGCTGTCATCCGTGTTCTCAAGGGCAATCCGGGCGGTCAGGCCGCGTTTGCGATCCTCGACCACCTCTGCGACCCGCGCTGCGATCCCGGCCTCGCGCAGCGCGGCATCAAGCACCCGCGCAATCGCCCGCCGCCGCAGATCGGGCTTGAACACCTTGCCTACAGCGGTCTTGGGCAGCTCGGCCATGACCTCGATATGTTTGGGCATGGCAGCGCGTTCGGAAATGCGCGGGGTGATATGGGCCAGCAGCGCCTCCGGCGTGACCTGCGCATCTGCGACGAGTTCAACATAAGCGCAGGGCAATTCGCCGGATTTCGCATCAGGCTGGCCGATGGCCCCTGCGAAACTGACTTCCGGGTGCGAGAGCAGCGCTTCCTCGATTTCGGCGGGGTCGATATTATGCCCGCCGCGGATGATCAGATCCTTCTGCCGACCCGTGATCCAGAGATAGCCGTCGCCATCCAGCTTGCCCAGATCGCCTGTGCGCAGATAGCCGCCCGGCGTATATAGATCGCGGTTCTTGGCGTCATCCGTATAGGTGGGCGGGGTGACACCAGGGTTGCGGATGCAGATTTCGCCCACATCATCGGTCGCGCATTCGGTGAAACTGCCATTCGCGGCACGCAGGATCTGCACTTCGGTATAGGGCAGGGGAAAGCCCACCGATCCGATCTTCTTGGCCCCGTCAACCGGGTTGCAGGACACCAGACAGGTGGCCTCTGTCAGCCCGTAGCCTTCGGCGATCTGCACGCCTGTCGCTTCCTCAAACCGCCGATAGAGCTGGCGCGGCAGGGCAGCCGACCCGGAAATGCCCGTGCGCAGGCTGGAAATATCGGCATCGACCTTGCGTTGCATGAGTGCGGCCAGCGCGGTGGGCACAGTGATCATGAAGGTCACGCCCCAGCGCTCGATCAGTTTCCAGAAATTGTCGAACACGCCCTCGCCGCGATAGCCCTGCGGCGTGGGAAAGACCACATGCGCCCCCGACATGATGCAGCACATCAGGATCGGATAGGCGGCAAAGACATGAAACAGCGGCAAGGGGCAGAGCAGCACATCCTTTTCGGTGAACAGAAGTTCCGCGCCAAGCCAGCCATTATAGATCATGCTGCCATAGCGGTGCTGGGCGAGTTTCGGCATGCCTGTCGTGCCGCCCGTGTGGAAATAGGCGGCGATACGGTCCTCGGCCGGGGCCTCGAAGGTCAGCTTGTCGGACGGTTGCTTGGCCAGTTCACGGGCGAAATCCAGAACGCGGGCGCGGTGGCGGGGGGCGGATTTGGGCCGGATGAAGGGCACGATCCAGCTTTTCGGTGGGCTGAGATGGGGCAGCATGTCCACTTCCAGCACAGTCTCGACATCCGGGGCCTGCGCCACGGCTTCGGCGACTTTCTGCGCCACATCGGTCTTGGGAAAGGCGCGCAGAGTCACAACGACACGCGCGCGGGTTTCGCGCAAAAGGGACGCGATTTTCTCAGGCTCCAGCAGCGGGTTGATCGGGGCCACGCGCGCCGCCGTCATGCCGCCCAGAAGCGTGATCGCGGTCTCATTGAGCGTGGGCAGGATATAGGCGACAGTATCGTCTGCGCCCAGACCAAGGCTGCGAAACAGATTGGCGGCCT
>SKRP01000322.1 GCA_007118445.1 Natronohydrobacter sp. | reverse complement strand
TGACCTGCACTTCGATCAGCTTGCGCTTTTCCTCGACGACGACGATCAGCTCCAACCCTTCGGCCCAGTCATGGAAGCTGGTCATATCCAGCGGGAAGGTCTGGCCGATCTTGTAGGTGGTGATGCCAAGCCGCAGCGCTTCCTCGGCCCCGATGCCCAGCAGGTTGAGCGCGTGGACGAGATCAAGCCAGTTCTTGCCTGCCGCCACGAAGCCGATTTTCGCACCGGTGTTGCCCCAGATGCGCTTGTCCATCTGGTTGGCGCGGCTGAAGGCTTCGGCGGCAAAGCGCTTGTGGTCGATCATCCGCGCTTCCTGGGCAACGGGGGTATCCATCAGGCGGATATTCAGCCCGCCTTCGGGCATCGTGAAATCGGGCGTGGTGAAACTCAGACGGTGCGGGTTGCCATCGACGACGGCAGTGGCCTCGACATTTTCCTTCATGGTTTTCAGGCCGACCCAGACACCCGCGAAACGCGACAGAGCATAGCCGTAGTGGCCATAATCGAGCAATTCCTGCACACCGGCGGGTTGCAGGACCGGGATATAGGCATCGACCATCGCCCAGTCGGATTGGTGCAGGACCGTCGAACTTTCGCCTGTGTGATCATCGCCCATTGCGACCAGCACGCCGCCATGGGGCGAGGTGCCGGCCATATTTGCATGGCGGAACACATCGCCGGTGCGATCAACGCCCGGACCCTTGCCATACCACAGACCGAACACGCCATCGTAGCGCCCCTCGCCGCGCAATTCGGCCTGTTGGCTGCCCCAGAGGGCGGTTGCGGCCAGATCCTCGTTCAGCCCTTCCTGAAAGCGGATATTGGCGGGTTCCAGCAATTTCCGCGCGCGCGCCATCTGCAGATCCACTGCGCCCAGCGGGGAACCACGATATCCGGTGACATAACCTGCGGTGTTCAGACCCGCCGCGCGGTCACGGGCAGATTGTGCGAGCATCAGGCGCACCAGTGCCTGGGTGCCGTTCAACAGCACAGGCGATTTCTCGAGGTCGAACCGGTCCGCAAGCGATATATCCTGACGCATTTTTACACCTCCCGTTGCAGTTCTGCGCAAGGGTCATCATAGGTCAATGTTTCTGACCTACAAAGCGGATTTTGTGGTTTATCCGCTTTTGTGATCGGGTGATAAGCCGATAGAACGAATCGGTCACGCTTGCAGTGGCGTGTGATATGGATGTTGCGCGATGGATTGGGACAAGCTTCGAATATTTCATGCCGTTGCGGATGCGGGCAGTCTCACCCATGCGGGTGACGCGCTGCAATTGTCGCAATCAGCGGTCAGCCGACAGATTCGCGCGCTCGAGGAATCACTGGATACGATCCTGTTCCATCGCCATGCGCGGGGGTTGATTCTGACCGAACAGGGTGAATTGCTGTTCGATGCCACAAGAACCATGACGCGGACGCTTGAATCCGCAGCGGCGCGCATCCGCGACGCCGAGGATGAAGTCTATGGTGAATTGCGTGTGACCACGACCACAGGGTTCGGCACGCTGTTTCTGGCCCCGCGCCTGCCTGCGCTCTATGCGCAATATCCTGATCTCAAGATTGACCTGATGCTGGAAGAGCGCGTGCTGGATCTGCCGATGCGCGAGGCCGATGTCGCGATCCGCATGAAAGAGCCCAGCCAGGCCGACCTGATCCGCAAGCGGCTGATGACAGTGAATATGCGGCTCTATGCATCGACCGAGTATCTGCGCGCCAATGGCACCCCGCAGATACTGGATGATCTGGCGGATTTCCGGTTGATTTCTCAGAATATTTCTTCCCAGCAGGTCAGCGTTGGCGCGCAGTTGATCCGCGAACTGACCGCGCGGCCCTTGCGGTCGAGCTTCACGGTCAACAACTATTTCGGCGTCTTGCAGGCGGTGCTCAATCATCTGGGGATTGGTGTCCTGCCGGATTACGTGTCCGAGGATTTTCCCGATCTGGTGCATGTGCTGCCCGATGTCGCCAGCGGCGATATCCCGGTTTTTCTGGCCTATCCCGAAGAACTGCGGCATTCGCGCCGGATCAGTGCTTTTCGCGAATTCGTGGTCGAAGAGATCGTTGCCTACAGGCGCGCGCGCCAGAGTTGAGCCGTGCGGCTCGCGCGTTGGTTGTATGCGACCTTTGCATGAGGCATGTCTGCAACGCATGGCGGCAATGTTTCTGACGCAGAGGAATTTAACTTGCGCAATGCATGTGCAATACCTTAATCCAATCACAAGACGCGATGATTTTTCGACGCGTCTTTACCTCCCTGTTGGACTTTGGCCGAGCACATCGCTCGGCCTTTTTTTTATGGTTCTGTCGGCCTTGGCGGGAACTGTTGCGGGATTTGGCGGGGTAGGGCCTGTTCGCTTGATGGTGATTTATTCAGCAGGTTGGCGAACGGGCACGCAGCGCGGCGGACCGGTCAGGAAAGATGTCGGAATATCCTTGACCGGGGCGGTTGAGGTGCTGCGCGCGATGCTGCGCCCCCCTTTCGCCGGTTGCGCCTTTGGCTTATGGGAATGGCGACGCCCGCAATTGCTGTGCGGGCAAAGCCGGAACATGCGTGAAAAGGTGCCTGCCATGACAGATCCTGTCCTCACCGAGGAGTTGATTGCCGCCCATGGGCTGAAGCCCGATGAATATGCGCGCATCCTCGACATTATCGGGCGGGAGCCGACATTCACCGAACTGGGCATTTTCTCGGCCATGTGGAACGAGCATTGTTCCTACAAGTCCTCGAAGAAATGGCTGCGCACGCTGCCGACATCCGGCCCGCAGGTGATCTGCGGGCCGGGCGAGAATGCCGGCGTGGTGGATATCGGTGACGGCCACGCGGTGATCTTCAAGATGGAGAGCCACAATCACCCCAGCTATATCGAGCCCTATCAGGGTGCGGCAACCGGGGTGGGCGGGATTCTGCGCGATGTGTTCACCATGGGGGCGCGACCGATCGCGGCGATGAATGCGCTGAGTTTCGGGGAGCCATCCCACCCCAAGACCCCGCATCTGGTGCGCGGGGTTGTCGAGGGGATCGGCGGCTATGGCAATGCCTTTGGCGTGCCGACGGTCGGCGGTGAGGTTCGGTTCCATGCGGCCTATAATGGCAATTGTCTGGTCAATGCCTTCGCCGCCGGTCTGGCCGATGCCGACAGGATTTTCTATTCGGCAGCGTCCGGCGTGGGAATGCCGGTGGTCTATCTGGGGGCCAAGACGGGGCGCGACGGTGTCGGCGGGGCGACGATGGCCAGCGCCGAATTCGATGACACGATTGAAGAAAAGCGCCCCACGGTGCAGGTGGGCGACCCGTTCACCGAAAAGCGGCTGCTGGAAGCCTGTCTGGAGCTGATGGCGTCCGGTGCGGTGATCTCGATTCAGGATATGGGGGCTGCCGGCCTGACCTGTTCGGCGGTCGAGATGGGCGACAAGGGGGGGCTTGGCATCAGGCTGCAGCTCGATGATGTGCCGCAGCGCGAAACCGGCATGACCGCCTATGAGATGATGTTGTCAGAATCGCAGGAGCGGATGCTGATGGTGCTGAACCCCGCGCTGGAGGCCGAGGCGCGGGCGATATTCGAGAAATGGGATCTGGATTTCGCGATTGTCGGCGAGACGATCCCCGAGGACCGGTTCCTGATCCTGCATGGCAATGATGTGAAGGCGGATCTGCCGCTGTCGAAACTGTCGTCGAGCGCGCCGGAATATGACCGGCCCTGGGTGGAGACCCCGGCGGCGACGGAACTGGGAGACGTGCCGGAGATCACAGCGCTGGACGGGTTGCGGGCGCTGATCAGCACGCCGTCTTATGCGCACAAGGCCTGGGTCTGGGAGCAGTATGACAGTCAGGTCATGGCCGACACGATCCGCACACCGGGTCTGGGCGCGGGGATTGTGCGGGTGCATGGGACCGAGAAGGCGCTTGCCTTTACCAGTGATGTGACGCCGCGCTATGTGAAGGCGAACCCGTTCGAGGGCGGTAAGCAGGCAGTGGCGGAAGCCTATCGCAACCTTTGCGCCGTGGGCGCGCGACCGCTGGCAAGCACGGATAACCTGAATTTCGGCAACCCGGAAAAGCCCGAGATCATGGGGCAGTTCGTGGGGGCGATCAAGGGGATTGGCGCGGCCTGTGCGGCGCTTGATATGCCGATCGTGTCGGGGAATGTCTCGCTTTACAATGAAACCGACGGGCGTGCGATCCTGCCCACGCCGACGATTGGCGCAGTGGGGCTGATTGACCATGTTGACCAGATTATTGGCGGGCGGCCCGAAGAGGGCGATCTGGCGCTGGTGATCGGCGAGACAGCCGGTCATCTGGGGCAATCGGCGCTGCTGGCCGAGGCTTTCGGAATCGAGGATGGCGATGCGCCGCATGTCGATCTGGCGCTTGAGCAGCGTAATGGCGAATTCCTGCGCGACAATCGCGCGCTGGTGAAGGCGGCCTGCGATCTGTCGGATGGCGGGCTTGCGCTGGCGGCCTTCGAGATGGCAGAGGCCGCCGGGCTGGGGGTCACGCTGG
>SKRP01000173.1 GCA_007118445.1 Natronohydrobacter sp. | reverse complement strand
AGAGCCTCGAGGCGATCAACGCCCGGCTGAAGGCCGCTGATGTGGCCTTTCATCTGTCGGAAGTGAAAGGCCCGGTCATGGACCAGCTCGAACGCAGTCATTTGCTGCAGGATCTGACCGGCAAAGTCTATCTGACCCAATTCGACGCGATGCAAGCCCTCGCCCCGGATGTGACGCAGCCCTGCCTCGAGGCCAGCCGCAGCGACTCACGATTGAGCGCAGGCTGACAGTGGGTCCGTCTGTCATTTCTTTGGCATCCTGACGCGCGTTAACTGCGTCTTCAGATCAGGCGCATACGATCATCCCATCTGAATGAACAGATGGGGGTCAGATGCGCTTTCGTGCCATGGCACCGGGGGATTGCATGCCGCCCGCAGCCTTTCTGGAAACAGATGGCGCTGTGGTGACCAGCAATGCGCTTGGCGGGTCTTATCTGATGATCTGCTTTATCGGCACAGGCCTGTCAGATCAGGCGATGCAGATGGTGCAGGATACAGTGGCCAGACTGGCAGCACGCGCAAATCTGCTGCTGGTCTGGCCCGGACCACCGCGCCCGGTGCGCAAGGGCCCGCGCAGCGTGTTCGACCCGGAACGGCAGGCAGCAATGCGGTTTGGCGCGGCGCGGCTGGATGCGCCGCCAGATGCGCCCTGCCCGTCCTGCCTGGCGCTGTTCGACCCGATGTCGCGACTGATCACTGCGCGTCACCTTCTGCGCGATACTGATATGGATCAGGCCCTCGCGACGCTGGATGCGCTACCGCTGCCGGATTTATGCACGGGCCGCCCGGTGCAGGCCCCTGTGCTTTATCTGCCGAATGTCTTTTCGCCAGAGCTGTGCGCGCGCCTGGTCACCGGGTATCATGCCGCGCATCGCGACCTGACCGGAGTGATGCGCCATCGCGACGGGCAGACCATCGGCGTTCAGGATCCGGGGTTCAAACGCAGGCGCGACTATCTGATCAGCGATCAGGCGCTGATTTCGCAGATACAGGCGCGTATCCGCAGGGCTGTCCTGCCTGAACTGAAAAAGGCCTTCAGTTTCACGGCCACCCGGATGGAACGCTATCTGGTCGGCTGCTACAGCGCCGAAGATTCAGGGCATTTCGCGCCGCATCGCGACAATACCACCCCTGCCACGGCGCATCGCCGGTTTGCAGTCTCGATCAATCTGAATGACGATTTCGAGGGCGGTGCCGTCTCCTTCCCTGAATACAGCTCTGACGGGTTCCGCGCGCCTGCGGGCGCTGCGGTCGTTTTTGGCTGCGGGCTGATGCATACAGTCGCCCCGGTCACCAAAGGCGCGCGTTTCGCCTTTCTGCCTTTCCTCTATGACGAGGCTGCGGCCCGGCTCCGCCAGCCCCACCACAGCACCCCTGCGCCACAGAAAAAAGCGGCACCCGCAAAGGGTGCCGCCTGCAGCATGCCGTCTCTGCCCTGATCAGGCGTTCAGCTTCGCAACTTCAGCCGCGAAATCCTCTTCCTTCTTCTCGATCCCCTCGCCCACGCCCATGCGCACATAAGCGACGATCTCGACGCCTGCATCCTTGGCAGCCTGTGCCACAGTCACATCAGGGTTGATGACGAATTTCTGGTTCACCAGCGTATTCTCTTCGAGAAATTTCTTCATCCGGCCCGGAATGATATTGTTGGTGATCACCGCCTCGGGCTTGGGCTTGGCAGCAGTCGCATTCTCTTCCAGAGCCTTCTGGGTCTGGACCGTGCGCTCGCGCTCGACCAGTGCCGGATCAAGCGCGGCTTCATCCAGCGCCAGCGGGTTCGAGGCCGCGATATGCATCGCGATCTGCTTGCCGATACCGTTATCCGCGCCTTTCAGCGCGACCAGCACACCGATACGGCCCATGCCTTCGCCTGCAGCATTATGGACATAGGACGCGACCGAATCGCCCGCGACCACATCCATACGGCGCAGGGTCATGTTCTCGCCGATCTTGGCGATGGCATCGGTCAGCGCAGCCTCGACGGGCTTGCCGCCCAGATCTGCCGCTTTCAGCCCGTCCAGGTCGTCAACGCCCAGAGCGGCTGTGGTGATCTGCGCCACCAGACCCTGGAATTCGGCATTCTTGGCGACAAAATCGGTTTCCGAGTTGATCTCGACCGCGACACCCTTGCCGCTCTCGATCGCGACACCGACCAGACCTTCGGCGGCCACACGGTCCGCTTTCTTGGCGGCCTTGGCCAGACCCTTGGTCCGCAGCCAGTCGATGGCGGCATCCATGTCGCCATTATTTTCCGTCAGCGCCTTCTTGGCGTCCATCATGCCTGCACCGGACGCTTCGCGCAGTTCCTTCACCATTGCAGCGGTGATTGTCATGGTCATTTCTCCTGCAAATCAGTTGCGACAGGACCGGCAAATCCCGCTCCTGTCATCAAACCCTGTCAAGATCCGGCGTTCAGGCCCCGGCCGAGTCGATCCCGGCTTCGGCAAGGATCTCTTCGACCGGCGCTTCCTCGAGCGCACCGAGGTCGATCCCGGCCGCACCCATCTGCGCGCTCATCCCGTCAAGGGCTGCGCGCGAGGCCAGATCGCAATAAAGCGCGATGGCGCGGGCGGCGTCGTCATTGCCGGGGATGATGTAATCCACGCCTTCGGGCGGGCAGTTGGTATCGACCACGGCGACAACCGGAATGCCCAGCTTGCGGGCTTCCAGAATGGCCAGATCTTCCTTGTTGACGTCGATCACGAACAGAAGCGAGGGCAGACCGCCCATGTCGCGGATCCCGCCGAGGCTGGCTTGCAGCTTGGCCTGTTCGCGTTCCATGCCCAGACGCTCTTTCTTGGTCAGACCTTCGGCACCGCTCTCGAGTTGCTCGTCGATGGCTTTCAGACGCTGGATCGACTGTGATACGGTTTTCCAGTTGGTCAGGGTGCCACCCAGCCAGCGATGGTTCATGTAATATTGCGCCGAACGCTCGGCAGCTTCGGCCACATGCTTGGCGGCCTGACGCTTGGTGCCCACGAAGAGGACACGCCCGCCCTTGGCAACCGTTTCGCGGATGACATTCAGCGCTGCATCCAGCATGGGCACAGTCTGGGTCAGGTCGATGATGTGGATGCCATTGCGCTCACCATAGATATAGGGACCCATGCGCGGGTTCCAGCGCTGGGTCTGGTGACCGAAGTGAACGCCAGCTTCCAAGAGCTGACGCAGCGAGAATTCAGGAAGCGCCATATCGTTTTCCTTTCCGGTTTGCGCCTGAGCAGAGGATTTCAAGGCGTTTCGCCTCAACCGGTGGACCTGCGGGGGCTGTCTGTCCCGTGGCCCGGCCTCTGCCTGTGAAGTGGCGCGCTGTTAGCCCAGCGGCGGGGCAAACGCAAGAGGGGATGTAGGGTGCGTGCGAGAGCACGCACCTTACGCGATGCCAAAGGCCCTCACTGATGCGCCGCTACGATTTCGCGCAGCGCGGTCCCGAACCCCGCATAGCCTCCTGCGGCATGGAATTGCTGCAACCGCGCGGCGATCTCGCCGCTGAAGGGCACATCATCCAGCGCGGCAATATCGAAATCGATCAGCGACAGCCGTCCGTCGTCATCCACGCAAAGATTCCGCCCGTCGCGATGCATGTCAAGATGCACCACATGCGCGGCCTTGAGCGCCGCCAGGATCGCGTCAATCTGCGCCTCGGGATTCATGATCTTCACTGGCGGACCTGTCACTGCCCGGTCGCGGAGTGTCGGCCCCTGATCGGTCAGTTCAAAACGCCCGGTTGTCATGTCGAGGCGCAGCAATCGCGGAAAATGCACGGCCCCCTGCCCCTGCGCCAGCCGGATCAGGCAGCTGACTTCCAGGTGCAGCGCCTGCGCGCGGTTCAGCCCGCTCCATAACAGCCTTTCGCGGGCCTCTTTCCAATGCGTGACCGGTGTGCGCGCGGCAGGTGGCAGCGCATAGGTTTCGGGAAATCCGCTCAGGATGGGCGGGTGCGGCGCATGGGGCTCGGTCCGGGCGAGTCGCGCGCGCAGGAAGGTGATTTCGCGCAGCGCGGCCTCGTGGCGCGCCTTGAGCTTGCGCATGTTCGAGGCGAGTTTGCGATGCTTTTCGCGCAGCGCGGCCAGCGGGTCGGACATCAGGCAAAAGCCGCTTCGAGCGCCATTTCGATCATTTCGCCGAAACTCTGCTCGCGCGCCTCGGGGGGCAGCGCTTCATGTGTCAGCAGATGGTCGGAAATCGTCAGAAGCGCCAGCGCGCGGGCCTTGTGACGGGCGGCAAGCGCATAAAGCTCGGCGGCCTCCATCTCGACGCAAAGCACGCCGTGGCGCATCATGATCTCGTTCAGATCCGGGCGTTCGTCATAGAACACATCCGAGGAATAGATATTGCCGACATGGACCCGCGCGCCCTGCCCGGTCGCGGCCTTATGCGCCGCAACCAGCAGGCCGAAATCGGCGCAGGGGGCGAAATGCAGTTCGCGGAAGATGCCGCGCGAGGGCGTGGTCAGCGTGGTGCAGCCCTGCGCCAGCACGATATCGCGGATATGCACATCGGGCTGCATT
>SKRP01000301.1 GCA_007118445.1 Natronohydrobacter sp. | reverse complement strand
AGCGACAAAAGCTGCTCGCGATACTCGGCCCAGAGGTCTTCGACGACCGAGCGGGTCAGCGAGATGACGATGGGCAGGATCAGCAGCGTCTGGGCGATGATCATGGCTGTGGGCGTGAACAAGAGCGCGAGCGATCCCAGCGGCCCCGAACGCGACAGCATCAGATAGACGATCAGCCCCGCCACCACCGGCGGCAGGCCCATCAGGGCATTGAACACCACGATCACCGCGCCGCGCCCCGGAAAACGTGCAAGCGCCAGTGCCGCGCCCAGGGGCAGGCCGATTGTGCAGGCGATCAGAACGGCGGTGAGCGTGACGCGCAAGGACAGTCCGATGATCTGCATCAGGGCGGGATCGCCGCTGGCAATCAGGCTGAAGGCTGTTGCGAATGGGCTGTCCAAGGAAGATTCCTTACAAAAAGCCCTAGAAAAAGATCAGATTTCAGAGTAAGAATCAATTCTGTAAGTTTTACATAAGATTGCGCTAAAATGCAGGATACACCGGTCGAGTTGACCCCCGGCGCAGCCAAAGCGGCTGTCGCATCGGTGCCCTCGTCGCCGCTGATGACGACCGGGGAGGTTGCTGACTATCTCAGGGTGAAGGAACGCACGATCTACGAGATGGTCGCGCGGCAGTCGATCCCGTTCAGCCGCGCCACCGGCAAGCTGCTGTTTCCGCGCCGCCTGGTCGATGCCTGGCTCGAAGCCCAGACCGAACTGCCCGAGGCAGGCATCGCGCCCGCCCCGCCGATTTATGCAGGCTCGAATGACCCGCTCCTGGAATGGGCGCTGCGCCAGTCAGGCAGCGGGCTAGCCGTGCTGGCGCGGGGATCAAGCCAGGGGCTTGAAGATCTGGCGGCGGCGCGTGCGGTGCTGGCCGGGTTCCACCTGCTCGACCCGGAAACGGGCGAATGGAACCGCGCCGTCGCCCGGTCGCATCTGCCTGGCACCAGCCATGTCCTGATCCACTGGGCACGCCGGACGCAGGGGCTGATCACCGCAGCGGGCAATCCGCATGGGATTTCGGGGCTCAAGGACGCCGCAGAGCGCGGTCTGCGCTTTGCCACGCGCGCAGGCGGTGCGGGCTCGACACGGCTGTTCGAACAACTGCTGGCCCGCGAAGGGCTGAGCCAGGCCGATCTGGCCACAGTGGACCGCCCGGCAGAAACCCATGTTGACCTTGCCACGCTGATCGAAACCGGCGAGGCAGATTGCGGGATCGGCCTCAAGGCCGTGGCCGGGCATCTCGGCTTCATTCCCCTCGTCACCGACGAGAGCTTCGATCTGGCCATGACCCGGCGCGATTACTTCGAGCCGCCCATCCAGACACTCCTGACCTTCGCGCGCTCTGACATCTTTGCGCGCCGCGCCGCGCATCTGGGCGGATATGATCTGAGCAATCTTGGTCAGGTGCTCTGGAACGGGTGAACATGCCCTGATGCCCTGATGCCCTGATGCCCTGATGCCCTGATGCCCTGATGCCCTGTGCGCCGCGAGCGGCGGCTTGGCGCGATATTGTCCGGCAGCATGACCGTCCGCCCTGGGCCTGGTTGTCTGATGCCGCGGGTTGATCATCACTGGTTTCGGCTTGGAAACGCCCGCCGGGCGCGGAGGCTTCAGATCGCTCAAGCGCCTGGGCCACACTTGGGCGGGCGGTTTGTTGTCAAGCCATGAGTCTGGCCTGTCGCTGTTGTCATCAAAGCGCCACAGCACCAGCTGCCGTGTGGCATCATCCAGACTGCCGACGACCTGCTTGTTGACCGATGCGATCTGGCCAATCTGCTGCGGAGCTGGAGCATCAGACAACAGGATTGGGCGTGAATTTCGCCGCGAACGCAGCAATGTAGATTGAGCAAACTCCCCGAGGGCAGGTCAGCCCGAGGCACCACCCGTCTGCGCCTGTGACACGTCTGGTCGCAGCCCGATTGGTGGTCTACCGCGTTTCCGACCGGTCAGTTGTCTTGTCGCAGCAGGAAATCAACCGGCTGGCTGTGGTTCTGCACCAGCCGCCCATTGGGGATGTCATTCTCCTCCACCTTGGCCGCGATCTCATCGACGTTCAGCCCCAGCCCCTGCCAGCGCGCGCCAAGACGCGCCCGCAGAATTGCCTCGGGCACATCCACCCGCACCGCGACATCGAAAAACGCGCGCAGACTGTCCCAGGGGGGACGGGCAAGCAGCAGGTAGTTGCCTTCGACCACAATGATGCGTGCGGCGCGCGGGACCATCTGCGCCCCGGCCCGCGCGACCTCGATCTCGCGGTCGAATACCGGCACGGCGACCGCCTCTTCCTCGCCCGCGCGCAGCCGTGACAGCATGTGGCGCAAACCGCCGACATCGAATGTCTCGGGTGCCCCCTTGCGCGCCCGCAGCCCGGCCGGTTCCAGATAGAGGTCGTCAAAGTGAAACCCGTCCATCTGCACCATTTCGGCGCAGCCCGGCGCGCGGGTATTCAACGCGGCGACCAGCCCGCGCGCGAGTGTCGTCTTGCCTGACCCCGGTGCGCCCGCGACCGCGCAGAGGATGCGCCGTTCCGCCGACAGATCGAGCAAATGCGCGATCAGGTCGGTTTCGGAAATCTCCATCAGTTCAGCCTTTCTTGTCCTGCCCCTTGCAATCGTCAGACCGACCCTGCCGAAAGGGCAGGGCTGCCCTGACCGCGCATCATAGTCGGGACAGCGGCCAAGGCCAGAGCCTCTGGCACAGGGTCGTGCGCGGTGATGCGCAAGCCCCACCCAAGGTGCGACAAGCGCAGGCAGGCCTATCCGCCCATCGCGGCCAGCAGCTGCGCATTGCCGCCCGAGGCAGTGGTGTCCACACAGAGATGGCGCTCCAGCCAGATATGGGCCGCATCCGGGCGTCCGGTGATCAGCGGCAGGATCGGCCCGTCCCGCGCGGCCAGAACCTGCGCCAATGCGCGTGCCTGATCCTCGCTGCCCCAGTAGAGCACACCAGAGTAGCGCGCCAGCGCCTCCGGGGGCTCTGGCAGGCGCTCGGCTATTTCTGCCTTTCCACCCAGTGCCAGCACAGCCGCGCGCTGCGCCTCTGCGGCTTCGCGGTCTGGTCCCAGACACAGGAGCGGCGCGCGCAGCACATGGCGCAGGCGGTTCGATTCGCCGGTCGGTCCGGGCATGTCCTGCGTCGCGGCCGGGGCGTTACCGGGTTGTTCCGCGCTTGCGGCGAAACGCTGCAGGTAATGCGGCCCGCCAGCCTTGGGGCCTGTGCCCGACAGCCCCTCGCCGCCAAAGGGCTGGCTGCCGACAATAGCCCCGATCTGGTTGCGATTGACATAGACATTGCCCGCCGCGACACGCTCGACCACATGCTGCACGCGCGCATCGATCCGTGTGTGCAGCCCGAAGGTCAGCCCGTAGCCCGTGGCATTGATCGTATCGATCACCTTGTCGATCTCGCCTGACTTGAAGGTCGCCAGATGCAGCACCGGGCCGAACACTTCGCGTTCCAGCGCTTTGATGCCGGGCACCGAGATCACCACAGGCGGCACGAAAATTCCGCTCTCTGGGCCTTGCAGTTCATGCAGCACCCGGCCCTCGGCGCGGGCCTTGTCAACATAGTCTGCGATCTGCTGGCGTGCCGCCTCGTCGATCACCGGGCCGACATCGGTGGCATACTCCCAGGGGTTGCCCAGCCGCAATTCATCCATTGCGCCGAACAGCATCTTGCGGAACTCGGGCGCGATATCTTCCTGCACATAGAGACAGCGCAGCGCCGAACAGCGTTGCCCGGCAGACTGGAAGCTTGACGCCAGCACATCGCGCACCGCCTGTTCGGGCAGCGCGGTGCTGTCCACGATCATCGCATTCAGCCCGCCGGTTTCGGCGATCAGCGGCGCGCCGGGGGCCATATGCTGCACCATGGCGCGGCGGATGCGCAGCGCGGTTTCGGTCGAGCCGGTAAAGGCCACGCCCGCGACACGCGGGTCAGACGTCAGCGCCGCGCCCACTGTCGCGCCGTCACCCGGCAGCAATTGCAGCACCTCGCGCGGGACACCGGCCTCATGCAGCAGGCGTGTGGCCAGATGCGCGATGAGCGGGGTCTGTTCGGCAGGTTTGGCCAACACACCATTGCCTGCGGCCAGCGCGCCCGCGATCTGGCCAGTGAAGATCGCCAGCGGGAAATTCCACGGGCTGATGCAGGTGAACACCCCGCGCGCCGGGGTTTTGAGCTTTCCGGCCTCGGTCGCGTAATAGCGCAGGAAATCCACCGCCTCGCGCAATTCGCCGATCGCATCAAGCGGGGTTTTCCCGGCCTCGCGCGCAAGGATCGCGAAGAATTCGCCGAAATGCGCCTCATAAAGGTCAGCGGCGCGCAGCAGCACCTGCGCGCGCAGGCTGACATCGGCGGACCAGGGCTGCGCGGCAGTCAGGGCTGTGGCGATGTCAGACTCATTGGCCGGGGCCACATGCCCGATCCGGTCTGCCGGGTCGGCGGGGTTGCGGGCCTCATAGGGTTTTGCGCCAGCGGCCGCGCCTGCAATCAGGGGGCCCGCGTCAAACTGCGCCCCGCGCCACGGGTCACGCGCTTGCGCAATCGCATCAAGATCGCGCGCATCAGTGATATCCCAGCCCCGCGCATTGCGCCGCCCCTTGCCGAACAGCTCCGGCCCAGTGGCGATTTTCGGGTTCACGCCTTGCGGCAGCGCCTTGAGCGCAGCAAACGGGCAGGCCGCGACTTCAGCCGCAGGCACATCCTCATCCACGATCTGGTTCACGAAAGACGAATTCGCGCCGTTTTCCAGCAGGCGGCGGACCAGATAGGCCAGCAGATCCTTATGCGCCCCCACAGGCGCATAGATCCGGCAGCGCGTGCCTTCGCGTGTCAGCACCAGATCATGCAGCGCCTCGCCCATGCCATGCAGGCGCTGGAATTCGTAATCCAGCGCGCTGACGCCCATTTCCTCGGCCATATGCAGCACCGCCGCGACGGTATGCGCGTTATGGGTGGCAAATTGCGGATAAAGCCGCGCGCGGCGTTCCAGCAAGTTGCGCGCGCAGGCGATGTAATGCACATCGGTTCCGACCTTCTGGGTCAGGACCGGAAAGCCCTCCAGCCCCAGCACCTGCGCGCGTTTGATTTCGGTGTCCCAATAGGCCCCTTTGACCAGCCGCACCATCAGCTTGCGGTCGAGCGCCTCGGCACGCTGACCCAGCCAGTCGATCACATCGCCTGCGCGCGGACCGTAGGCCTGCACCACCACGCCGAACCCGTCCCAACCCTCAAGCGCGCTGTCCTTCAGCACGGCATCGATCACTTCCAGCGACAGCGCCAGACGGTCAGCCTCTTCCGCGTCGATATTGAAGCCCAGCCCAAAGGCCGAAGCCAGCCGCGCCAGTTCGCGCACGCGCGGCACAAGTTCGCGCAGCACACGGTCGCGCTGGCCCAGCTCATAGCGCGGATGCAGCGCCGAGAGCTTGACCGAAATGCCGGGATTGGTGCGGATGTCATTACCGCCCGCGCGCGCGCCAATGGCGCGGATCGCCTTCGCATAGGCCGTGTGATAGCGCGCCGCATCAGCGCGGGTGCGCGCGGCCTCGCCCAGCATGTCATAGGAATAGCTGTAGCCCCTGGCCTCCATCGCGGCGGCGCGGGTCATGGCCGCGTCGATGGTCTCGCCCAGCACGAATTGCCGGCCCATTTCCTTCATCGCGCGCCCGACGGCTGTGCGGATCACCGGCTCGCCCAGCCGCTTGACCGCGCCGCGCAGCGTGGCAGCGGCGCTGTGGCTGCGCTCATCGAGCACCTTGCCGGTCAGCATCAGCGCCCAGGTCGAGGCATTGACCAGGGATGACGATGACCGCCCCAGATGCCGGCCCCAGTCCGAGGGCGCGATCTTGTCCTCGATCAGATCGTCGATGGTCGCCGCATCCGGCACGCGCAACAGCGCTTCGGCCAGACACATCAGCGCGATGCCTTCCTCGGTGGACAGGCCGTATTCGGCCAGAAACACTTCCATCAGCCCAGGCTTGTCGCTGTTGCGGATATCCTCGACCAGCGCTGTGGCCCGCGCCGTGATCACGTTGCGCGCAGTGTCATCAAGCGCGGCCTGTCGCGTGGCATCTGCCATCACGGCCGCTTCATCGCGCAGGATGTCATGGCTGATCGCAGGGGGCAGGAGATGGGACATGGTGGACCTCTGTTCAGGACGATACTCTGATAATCGCAGAAATCCCTGTTGCATGCATCCCGATTTCCCGCAAAGTTCAGGTCTGACGCCCGAGTTTCAAAGGAATTGCAGCCAAATGAACCGCGCCAAGCTCGATACGTTCGACCATGCCATTCTGCGGTATCTGTCCGTGAATGGCCGCATGAGCATCACCGATCTGGCCGACCGGATCGGCCTGACCAAATCGCCCACCCAGGCACGGCTGAAACGGCTGGAGGAACAGCGCGTGATCACAGGCTACCGCGCCATGATCGACCCGCATCAGATCGATGCCGCGCATATCGCCTTTGTCGAGATCAAGCTCTCGGACACACGCGAGGCGGCCCTGCGCGCCTTTAACGAGGCCGCGCGCAAAGTGCCCGAGATCGAGGAATGCCATCTGATCGCAGGGGCGTTCGATTATCTGCTGAAGGTGCGCAGTCGCGACATCGCCGCCTATCGCCGGGTGCTTGCCGAGCATATCTCAGGCCTGCCACATATCACATCGACCTCAACCCATGTGGTAATGGAGGCCGTCAAGGAGACCGGCGCGCAGTCTGCCCTGTAAAACCTGCACCGGAATGCGACCCCTCCGGTCGCTGGCCCGGTGCTTGGGATCGTGCCGCGCTGCAGGGCCGGTTTTTCCCGCCACAAACCCCTGCGACTTGATCTTGTGCAGGGTCCTGCACTCCAGAAACCCGATTGGCCGGGTCCGGGAGCGGTCTTGCTCAGGGCCGCCTTGGCGCGCTGTTTCCCGCGACTTTCATGCACGCGGGCCAGCGGTCAGGGCGACCGACGGCATGCGGCAAGTCTCTGGCGCGCGATATGCTTCGCAACCAAGAGCGCCACCCGCGTCGCGTCACAGGTTTTCTCCTGGTTGTGGCGGCGCGGGCCCGCCGCTGTCGGCAGGCGCTGTCCCCCGCCATGATTCTCGCCGGTTTGACCCGGCGCAAGGCCGGCGGCAACGGGGCGCGATATAATATGCAGGGCAGCACTCTGGCCCCGGACCGCGCCGCAACGGCGCATCAAACAGCGGAGTTCACGATGAAACTTGTTTCCCCATCTGCATTGGTCTTGCGGGCCAGTCTGGTGACGGCGTTTATGGCCTTATCCGGGCCTGTCCATGCCGTGGATCGCACAGCGCCTGCACCAGCAAGCGCAGAGAATAGCAGTCAGCGCGTCATATTCACGGCCTGCCATGACAACATAGGCTGCGAGCCATGGATCACGGATGGCACGCGCGCGGGCACCGGGCTCTTGCGCAGGCTTGGCCGGGGCGAGCGCGATTCCCGCCCCGGTGCCTATACCGATCTCGGCGATGGGCGCGTGGCGTTCAATGCCAATCCGCCTTTCGCGGCGAGCTCTTTTCCGCGCGCGCCCTACATCACGGATGGCACGCGCCCGGGCACCGAGCTGGTCTGGCGGATGCCGTCGCGGCACAATTCACCGGGATTGTTCACCGCGACCGGGGATGGCCGCTATGTGTTCCGCACCAGCTTCTATCGCAACCGCTGGATGCAGGCGGTCTGGGTCAGCGACGGCACGCGCGACGGCACGATACTGCTGCGGTCTTTCGACGCACCGACTTCGGCGCATTACCCGGGCAGTTTCACGCAGCTGCGCAGCGGCGTTGTGCTGTTTGTCGTCAATGATGGCAGACGCGGGCGCGAGATCTGGGGGACGGATGGCACGCGCGCAGGCACAAGGCCAGTGATCAACCTGACCGGAGACAGCAACAACAGTTCCCCCAACCGGCTGACCAGGATCGCCGAGGGTCTGGTTGTGTTCGTCGCGGATGATGGCGTGCATGGCGAGCAGCTCTGGGCAACTGATGGCACAAGGCAGGGCACGACCATGCTGACGCAGCATGATGCCGAGGCCAGCGACCTGCGGCCCGCGCATATCACAGCGCTGGGTGACGGGCAGGCAATGTTCACGACCGGCGATGGCGAGTTGTGGATCACGGACGGGACTGCGGCAGGCACGCGGATCTTTACCGATCCCGAGCATCGGCGCCGCCCGCGCAACCCTGCGGGTTTCACGCCGATCGGTGATGGCCGTGTTCTGTTCAGCGCAGAGCTGCCCTCGGGCGAGATACGGCTCTGGGTGACGGATGGCACGGCCGAGGGCACGCAGGTCGTGCGCCGGGTCGAGGCGCACTACCGCGCCGAGCATATGCGCGCGCTGGGCGATGGTCGGGTGGTGTTCTGGCAATATCACGAGTCCCATCAGCATTATGCGCTCTGGGTCAGCGATGGCACACGCGAAGGAACGCGCAGGGTCAGGCGCTTTCCGGAGCTGAGCTGGATCCATGACGATCTGCGTGCATCCATGACCTCACTGGGCAATGGTCTGGCGCTGTTTCCCTATGACAATGGCCGCATGGGCTGGGAGCCCTGGGTGACTGATGGAACCGGACCGGGCACAAGGGTTCTGCGCAATATCTCGCGCACAGGTCACAGCATGCCATCTGATGTGGGGTTTCAGTTCACGCCCTTCCGCATGGTTCAGCCGGACTGAATCCGATCAGGGCCAGGTGCCGCAGAGGCTTGCGGCACCCCTGTTTCCCTGCGCCGGTTTCGGGCCTGACGTCGCGCAAGGCGGCTTGCTGCGGGGCGGGAACGATCCGACAGGGCAGCACGCTTGCCCTCGATTACGCCACAAGCGCGCATCAGACACAGGGGATCAAGATGATACCCCTGTGTCACGCGTTGATGGCCTTGCGGGCGATTCGGCTGCGCGGCAGTCTCGCCATGGCCTGCCATGCGCATGTCGGGACGGTCCTGCCGCCCGGCGATGTGCAGGGCTGGCCGCTGACAGTGAACGACCGGCGCGTGGGTTTTTCCTGCCATTCCCGCGTCGGCTGCGCGCCCGCTCTCACCGGGCACCCGTCAGGGGACGCTCGCTGGGCAATACCGGTGCCACAGGTGGCAGCGTGACCTGTTGGCATGGCGACGGGGTCACGCTTCTCAGCTCTGTCCGGCTTCGGACCTCCGGCTTGGTCAGGACGCGTATTCCAGGACCGTTGGCGATCCAGTCATGATCAGACCAGTCAGGCCAGCACCGGGACGCAGCCCGCAAACCGTGTCCCTGCTCGGGGTTCGCCGCAGGGGCCGGATGACGTCCAGCGCATCCCGACGCTGCAGCTCTGCCAGCGATGGCAGCTGAGCGTATTGTCGATCAGCGCAAGCCTGCCTGCACGCTGCGGGGATTTCGGGTCAATGTTAACATGTTCAGGGCTTGACCATCGGGCCACCTGCAGGTTTAGTCCGCATCATGCGACATCCTGATCCCGAAGCGGCTTTCTTGATCTCCCCTGACCCTGTTGCACTGTGCCGGGCGCAGTGCCGATGACAGCCTCTGCAATTGTCTTCATCCTGCTTGGCGCTTTTGCCGGTGGCTTTGTCAACGGGTTGGCGGGTACTGGCACCGCGCTTTTCGCGCTGGGCTTTCTGCTGGTTGTGCTCGATCCTGTCAGCGCCGTCGCCGTGGTCACACTGATGTCAGTGGTGACCGGTTTGATGGGCCTGTGGGAGGTCCGGGCGGCGCTGCGGGTGAATGTGGCGCGGCTGATGCGCTTCATCATCCCCGGTCTGATCGGTGTGCCGATCGGCCTGTCCCTGCTGACCTATATCGATGCCGCGACGCTGAAACTGGTGATTGCCGCGCTGCTGATCCTCTATGGCGGGTTTTTCAGCCTGCGGGCCAATCTGCCCCGGTTCCAGCGCCGGACCCCGGTTCTGGATGCAGGGGTCGGGCTGAGCGGTGGCCTGCTGGGGGGCATGGCCGGATTGTCCGGGGCGCTGCCTGTGATCTGGTGTTCGCTCAGGCCCTGGCCCAAGGCCGAGACCCGCGCAGTGCTGCAACCGTTCAATGTGGCGATCCTGGGTCTGACAGCAACGCTGCTCTGGACCCGTGGCGCTTATGACAGCACCACGGTGACAGCCTTTTTCATTGCGCTGCCTGCCTCGCTGCTGTCAGCGCGTCTGGGCTTGCTGGCTTTCCGGCGCGTGTCCGACACGCTGTTCCGGCGCCTGCTGATCGGCCTGTCCCTGCTTCTGGGGCTGGGGCTGCTGGCGGATGCGCTCTGGTCCTGAGAGAACATTCGTTCAGACGCATCCCTGGCTGGCTTGCGCCGTGTCTGAAGCTGCCGTTTTTGCCGCTATCCGAGCCGACTTGGAGCATGTCGCTCGGAAGTGGTTACCGGTCCCGGGCTTTTCGGCATGCGAAAACAATAGGCCAGAGCATGTCGCTCGGAAGTGGTTACCGGTCCCGGGCTTTTCGACATGCGAAAACAGCAGGCTGGAGCGTATGGCGTGAATGCGAACGAACGCGCTACGCGCGCGTGTCAGCTCTGGGGCTCGGGCAACGATTGCGGGTCAGGACCGTGCCATTCGCCCTGCGCTTTCAGGGCCTCCATGACCTCGCGCGGCATGTAGGTTTCATCATGCTTGGCAAGGATCTCGCTGGCCTGAAACACGCCGTCGATGAAGCGGCCGGTCCCGACCATGCCTTCATTTTCGCTGAAAAGATCGGGCAGGATGCCACGAAACTGCACCTCGACCGAAGCCGGGCCATCGGTCACGCGGAAGCTGACTGTGTCCGACTGACCGCGCACGATCGAGCCCGGCTCGACCAGCCCGCCGATGCGGAAGACCTCATTGGGCAGCGGAGGCTCTGCCACCACCTGCGAGGGCGACAGGAAGAAATTGATCCCGTCGCGCATCGCATAGCCAATCAGCGCGGTCGATAACGCAAGGGCAACGGCCGCGACCGAAATGATCTGGATCCGTCGGGTTTTCTTCAGGTTCTTCATCGCGTCCTCTCATCTCACGGGAAAACCGGCGCGCCCAGCAGTCCCGCCGTTTCCTCCAGTCCCAGCATCAGGTTCGCATTCTGAATGGCCTGCCCGCTGGAGCCCTTGCACAGATTGTCAAGTGCTGCCACGACCACGGCCCGACCGGGAATGCGATCCCCGACAACCCCAATATGCACGAAATTTGATCCGCGCACATCATGAGTCGAAGGTGTTGTGCCAAAAGGTAGCATGCTGATCATTGATTCAACGCAATATTGGCGCTGCAAAACTTCGTGAATTTGCTGTGCATCGCCATCCAGCCAAGCTGTCGCAAGGATCCCGCGATTCATCGGCAAGAGATGCGGCGTGAACTGGATATGCACCGGCCGCCCTGCCAGAGCGCTGAATTCCTGATCGAATTCGCCAAGATGCCGGTGGGTGCCGCCGATCGCATAGGCCTGCGTGCCCTCGGAGAGCTCGGCATGAAGCAGGTTTTCCTTGAGCGCGCGGCCCGCGCCCGATACGCCACATTTCAGGTCCAGAATGATCCGGTCCAGATCGATCACCCCGGCCTCGATCAGCGGGCGCAGGATATATTGCCCGGTTGCGGCGTTGCAGCCGGTGCCCGCGACCAGACGCGCCGCGCGGATCTCGTCGCGGTAGAATTCGGTCAGGCCGTAAACTGCCTCGCGCTGCAATTCGGGCGCGGCATGGGGCTGGCCATACCATTTTTCATAGGCTGCAGGGTCGCGCAGGCGGAAATCTGCAGACAGATCAACGATCTTCAGGTCACGCGGCAGGGTCTTGATGACCGCCTGCGAGGTCGCGTGCGGCAGCGCGCAGAAGGCCAGATCGATGCGCGAGAAATCGACATCTTCGATCCGGCACAGATCGGGCAGGTCGAGATGGCGCAGGAACGGAAAGACTTGCGCCATGGGCTGACCGGCCTTGCGCTCGCCCGTCAGCGCAGTGATGCGCAGATCGGGATGGGTCGAGATCAGCCGGACAAGTTCGGCACCTGTATAGCCCGAGGCCCCGAGTATGGCGATGGATTTGGTCATGGTCACGCTCTTTCGACGTATCGCGAAGCCGCTGATCGCTCAAGCGCTCCGCGCGGGAGTATTTGGGGCAAGATGAAACTCAGGCGGGTTTGAAGCTGATCTGGCGGCGCAGGAATTGCGTGGCCTTGCGCGAGACATTGACCGGATCGCCAGTTGTCAGGAAAGCGCTGTCGCGGCCCGGCCCCAGCATTTCGGGGCGGCGCTTGAGGTAGTCGTCAAGGCTGGCGGCAACGAGCTTGGGCTGCGAATAGACATCGACATCCGGGCCAAGGGCCTCGCGGAACGCATGTTCCACAAGCGGATAATGGGTGCAGCCCAGCACAGCCGCCTCCGGGCGGGGCATCCGGCGCAGGAGCGATTCGACATGGGAATGCACCAGCGCTTCGGCCAGCTGCATATCGCCCTGTTCGATCGCATCCACGACACCGGCGCAGGGTTGGGCCTCGACATCGACGCCGATGGCGCGGAAGGCCAGTTCGCGCTGAAATGCCCGGCTGGACACTGTCGCCGGGGTCGCGAACAGGGCCACATGCTTGACGGCCACTTCACGCGGCGGGGAATTGTCGCCCCATTGGCGTTCGGTCAGCGCCTCGATCAGCGGCACGAAGACGCCCAGCACGCGCTTGTCGGCGGGCACCCAGGTTTCCTGCATCCGTTTCAGCGCCGCCGCAGAGGCCGTGTTGCAGGCCAGGATCACCAGATCGCAGCCTTCGTCCCAGAGCCGTTCGACATTGCCGCAGGTCAGGTTGAAAATATCCTCGGCATCGCGCACGCCGTAAGGGGTATGGGCGTTATCCCCCAGATAGACAAAGGGAATATCCGGCAGGCGCTCGCTCAGCGCGCCCAGCACGGTCAGCCCGCCCAGCCCGGAATCGAATACGCCCACTGCCATCTGCCTGTCTCCGGCGCTGAAAACCCTGTGGCCCTGCATAGAGCCGCGCGGGGCGGAAATCCAGCCTGATCGTCGCTATTCGGCAGCGACGCGGGCCGGGGGGGCATGGAAGGCCGCCAGCAATTCGGCGCGGCGCTTGTCTGTGGCCTCGGCATTGCGGTGTTTGACCGGGCCGAAGCCGCGCACCTGCAGTGGCAATTCTGCCAGCTCAACAGCAAGCGCATGGTTTTCAGGGGTTATTTGCGGCAGAATTTGCAAGATGAGCGCCTCATAATCGCGGATCATCTGGCGTTCCATGCGCCGTTCGGATGTGTAACCAAACGGGTCGAGCGGCGTGCCGCGCAGGGGCTTCATTGCGGCCAAGAGTTTGAAACCCTTGAGGATCCAC
The DNA here is from genome assembly GCA_007118445.1 of Natronohydrobacter sp. GTDB lineage: Bacteria > Pseudomonadota > Alphaproteobacteria > Rhodobacterales > Rhodobacteraceae > Roseinatronobacter. Next base: position 2,000 of record SKRP01000301.1, on the reverse strand, counting down.
GGCCCGAATCTGCGTTTCACTGGGCGACCATCCGGCCCCATGCGCGACAGGAGCGGCGGGGCAAGGTGGAAGCGCGGGGTGAACGCGCCCTCGAACTCCATGCGGGCTTTGTGCAAGCTGTCGAGATGCAGGCGCGCGACTTCATATTCATCCTTATAGGTGAGCAGTTTGTGATAACCCTTTGCAATCGCTTCTTTCATCCGGTCATCGGGCGCCTGGTCCACCAGCTTGCGGAACTTCCTGACCAGCCGCTTCGACTGATAGGCGGCCAGATGCATCTCGCGCAGGCGGATTTTTTCGTCCAGTGACAGGGGTTTCTGCGTCACTTTGTCGGCCAGCATCTTCGCGGCGGCCTTGGGGTGTTCCACGGTCCAGCGCCCGAGCGCGAAGGCGCGGCTATTGCCCTCGACGGCTGCACCGTTCAGTTCGACCGCCTGCAGGATTGCGCCTTCGGACAGCGGAATCAGCCCCATCTGCCAGGCCGCACCCAGCGCCATCATGTTCGAAAAAATGCTGTCACCGAGCAGGCGTTTCGCCAGATCGGAATAGTCAAACAGGCGCAACCGCTCACCCAGACGGGCCTGAAGCGCGATTTTCAGATCGTCCGAGGGGATGCGGAATTCGGTGTTGCGGGTGAATTCGCCGGTGATGATTTCATGCGCATTCACTGCCGCCCCGGTCTGGCCCTTGCGCATCAGCCCCATGGTTTTCGCGCCCGCCGTGACCACCAGATCGCCGCCGATGATGCAATGCGCCTCGCCCACGGCGACGCGGATGGCGTTGATATCCTGTGGTTTTTCGGCAATACGGCAATGGATATGAACCGCGCCGCCCTTTTGCGCGAGACCCGCCATCTCGATCAGGCCCGCGCCCTTGCCGTCAAGTTGGGCGGCCTGGGCAAGGATCGCGCCCACGGTCACGACGCCGGTGCCGCCGACCCCGGTGATGACGATGTTATGCGTGCCGGTGATCGCAGGCAGGGCAGGGGCGGGCAAATCGGGCAGATCCACCTGCGCAGTTTCCGATTTCTTCACTTTTGCCCCCTCTAATGTGACGAAGGAGGGGCAGAAGCCCTTGAGGCAGGAGAAATCCTTGTTGCAGGAGGATTGGTCAATGGCGCGTTTGCGTCCGAATTCGGTTTCAACCGGCACGATCGAGACGCAGTTCGATTGCACCCCGCAATCGCCGCAGCCCTCGCAGATGTCCGTGTTGATGAAAACGCGTTGATCTGGATCTGGAAACTGGCCGCGCTTGCGGCGGCGGCGCTTTTCGGCGGCGCAGGTCTGCACATAGATGATGGCCGACACGCCCTTATGCGCGGCGCAGTCGCGCTGCACGCGGTCGAGATCGGCGCGGGGGTGCCAGCCGACCGTTTTGGGGAAATCGGTGCGGCGGGGTTCTTCCTTCTCGTCGAACACGATTTCGATCTTGCCCACGCCCAACGCGGTCAGTTCATGGGCGATTTGGCCGGGCGTGAGGCCGCCTTCGTTCTTTTGCCCGCCGGTCATGGCGACCGCATCGTTGAACAGGATCTTGTAGGTGATGTTGGTGCCTGCCGCGAGGGCGGCGCGGATCGCCTGCACGCCGGAATGGTTATAGGTGCCATCGCCCAGGTTCTGGAACACATGCGGGCGGGTCGAGAACGGGGCCTCGCCGATCCAGTTCGCGCCTTCGCCCCCCATCTGGGTGAAGCCCGTGGTCTGGCGGTCCATCCACTGCACCATATAGTGACAGCCGATGCCGGCATAGGCGCGATGGCCCTCGGGCACTTTGGTCGATGTATTATGCGGACAGCCCGAGCAGTAGAAGGGCAGTCGCGCGGCCAGATCCCGGGCATTGTCGGCGCGGCGGGCCTCGGCGATCAGGGCCAGCCCGGCTGTCACGCTGTCCGTGCCGCGACCCTCCTCGATCAGGATATCACCGATCTTCTCGGCGATCATGATCGGGTCAAGCGCGAAACGGGTCGGAAACAGCTCGACCTGACGACCGTTTTCCCAGGT
>SKRP01000329.1 GCA_007118445.1 Natronohydrobacter sp. | reverse complement strand
TCAAGGATGACGATCCGGCATTCCCGACATGGGAGGGGAAGGCGATTCTGGCTGAAGAGCTTGAAGCGCATTTGCAACGCCTGCGGAGCATCCGGATCAACATGGAATTCAACGGGGCGATGTGCCGGGGCCTTGCCTCGACGCGTTACCACGAAGTCGAGATCGGGCCGGACGGGCCGACCTTGAAGGATTTCATGGCGGGCCGCGTCGCGCCACGGCCAGCGCATCAGGCTGGTCACTAGAGCATGTCGCTCGGAAGTGGTTAACGGTTCCGATCTTTTCGACATGCGAAAACAATAGGCTGGAGCGTATCGCGTGAATGCGAATGAACGCGATGCGCTCTGGGCGAGAAAAACACTGAAATAAACGGGGATAAGGTCCGGGGAACGCCCTGCGACCGAAGGAGGAAGACATGGCCAAACAGATAATCCACGGCAAGACGGCGCGCAAAGCGCTTGCGCGCGGTGTCGCGCGGCTGGCGGCGGCGGTCGAGCCGACTCTGGGTCCGAAAGGGCTGAATGCGATGGTGGATCGTCCGGTCGGCACACCGCTGGTCACACGCGACGGGGTCAGCATCGCATCCGAGATCGAACTTTCGGACCGCTTCGAGAATATGGGGGCGCAGGTGGTGCGCGAAGTCTCGATGCAGACCAATGAAGTGGCAGGCGACGGCACCACCACAGCGATTGTTCTGGCCAATGCAATGATCCAGAAAGGTGTCGAGCTGACGGAAAGCGGGGTGCGCCCGGTTGATTTCTGTCGCGGTATCGACCTTGCGGTTCAGGCGATCATCGAAGCAATCGACGCATCCTCGCGCGATTGCGAGGCCAACCCGGACTATCTTGAAGCGGTGGCGCGGGTCTCGGCCACGGATCCGAAACTGGGCGCGATGGTCGCCGATGCCTATCGGCGGGTCGGGCGCGACGGTGTCATCTCGGCGGATTTCGGCGTGACAATCGACACGACGATGGAAGTCGTCGAGGGCATGTCCTTCGAGCGCGGCTATATCTCGCATCACATGGTCACGGATCGCGAGAATATGGAAGCTGTGCTGCGCAACCCCCTGATCCTGATGACGGATCAGAAAATCCTGAAACCCGATCTGCTGGATAATGCAAGGCGGATTGCCGATGAGGAAGGCCGCCCGCTTCTGATCATCGCCGAAGAGATCGCGCCCGAAGTGGTGATCACACTGCTGGAAAACGGCGGCGCGGGGAAATACCTGATCGTGCACCCGCCCGAATATGGTCATTGGCGCGCGGCGATGATGGATGACCTTGCCATCCTGACCGGCGGCGAGGTTCTGGCGCGGGATCTGGGCAAGAAGGTCGAGGCCGTCACGCGCGCGCAGCTCGGTGCTGCGGGACTGGTGCGCAGCCAGGCCTCGCATACCAGCATCCTGCGCGGCGAGGGTGAGCCGGATGCGATCATGGCGCGGCGCGCGCAGGTGCAGCGCCAGTATGACGCCGCCCCCCCGAATATCGAGAAGGACAAGCTGCGCGAGCGCATGTCCAAACTGACCGGCGGAAGCGCGATCATCTATGCCGGCGGCTTCACGCCGGTCGAACAGAAACGCACCATCCAGCTGATCGACGATTCGCTCTGCGCCCTGCGTGCGGCAGTGGAAGACGGTGTTGTCGCAGGTGGCGGGACCGCGCTGGCCCAGCTCGCTCCTTGTCTTGATGAGCTTGATGTGTCCGGCGATATCGCCCGTGGTGTGGCGTTGGTGCGCTCGGTCCTGACCGCCCCGGTCCGCCGGATCGCCCGCAATGCTGGTGCCGATGTCGATATCGTATCGGACAAGGTTGTCAACGCAGCGCGAGATCATGGCTACAACGCCTTGACAGGTGAAATCGGCGACATGTTCGCAGCCGGGATTATCGATCCGGCGCGCGTGCCAGCCAGCGCGCTGGTCAATGCGGCCTCTGTCGCCACGCTGATCCTGACCACCGAAACGCTGGTCGGTCATCTGGAAGAGGGCGAAGAGGATCCGACCGAAGGCCCGGCACTGGGCGGTGGTGCCGAGCTGCTCGGACGCAAGTGAATTCATACGAGGAGAGAGTGAGATGACCACACAGAAACTGGCTGGCAAGACAGCAATCGTTTCCGGCGGATCGCGCGGCATCGGGCGCGGCATTGCGCTGGCCCTGGCCGCCGAGGGCGCGGATATCGCCTTCTGCCATTACCGCGATGATGACCGCGCCGCCGAAACCGCCAAGGCGATCACCGCTCTGGGGCGCAAGGCTCATGCCGCGGAATGCGACGTGTCCTCGGTCGCTGCGGTTCAGGCGTTCTACGCCAATGCCAAGGCGGCGCTGGGGGATATCGATATCCTGGTCAATAATGCAGGCCATAACATCACCGAGGCGTTCGAGGATATCAGCGAGGAAAGCTTTGACCGGATGCTGGATGTGCATGTCAAAGGCACATTCTTCATGGCCCAGACCGTCTATCGTGACATGAAGAAGCGCGGTAGCGGCCGGATCATCAACATCACATCGCAGCTGGCCTACAAGGGGGCGCCGACGCTCACGCATTACTGCGCAGCCAAGGGCGCGAACATGACCTTTACCCGCGCGCTTGCGCTGGAATGCGCGGGCACGGGTGTTCTGGTCAATGCGGTCGCGCCGGGTGTCACCAATACCGATCTGCTGACACCGCTGTCGCAAGAACTGCTCGATACACTGAAAGCAGCGATCCCGCTGGGGCGTTTCGCAGAGGTGGATGAGATCACGCCTGCGGCAGTGATGCTGGCCTCGCCCGAAGGCAGTTTCTTTCACGGTACCTGCATTTCGCCCAATGGTGGCGAGGTGATGCTCTGACCGGCGGCTGACTCGCGCGTGTGATGCCATGGCAGGGCCTTGCGAACCCGCAGCCTGCTGCGGCACCCGGATCCGGGATGTGTTTTCCGGTAGCGCATCCCGGCGTAACCCCGCGACCGAAATCCCCTCCGGTCGCGGGGCTTTGTTGCCTCGTCGCTCAGGACCGGCTGACCGGTTGTGGAACGACATGGCGCGCAGTGGCGGGGCAGAAGCTTCTGCTCATCCGGCGCGACCGCCAGAGAGGGGATGTCAGACCGACCATGTTGCGGGAATGATCTGAAGCCTGCAAACGCAAGGTAAGGTCGTGACACCAATGCCGCTTGCGCGTGACGCTGGGCTTCGGCGCTCGGGACCGGTCAGGCGGCACCTGCTGAACGATGACCGGGAATGACCGGTCCTGTCTCGATGCAAAATGCGATGCTGCGACAATTTGACGTAGCATCACTCGAAATCAAGTGATACAGTCACGAAGGGAGGAGTGCGCGTGGATATTATTTCTAAGCGCGAGGGGCCGCGTCCAGAGGACGTTCGGGCCAAGCGACTGATTTCTGAAAATGCAGGAACGATCCGCAAGCTGGCGGATCAGATCAGTAATGGCGGCTATAGCAGGATGCAGCAGGAGCAGGCGCGCCGGAACCAGGTTCCGCAGCCCGAAGGATTGCTGATCCATTCCATGGCCGGCCCGGCCAAACCTGTCGAACCCGAACCCTATCTGCGGGTCAGCCTGAACGGCCGGGTGGTGCTGGCGGACCGGATCAGCGGAAAACAGCTTCAGTTGCTGGGCGAGTTCCGCAACAGGTCCGGGGCCAGGGTATTTGTGCTTGCGACCGAAGCGAACGGGTTTCTGTCGCCGGTCAGCGAGGAAATCCGGCAAGCGCTCTGCCAGTTCGATAATGCGGCATTCGATCCGGCAGAGCCAGAACAGCAGATCGCCCAGAAGTTCGGGGAGGCCCTCGGGCTTGTTGATGCTCAGCATTCGCCGCAATGCGCTTCCGACACGCAATCGGAGAAAGGGCAGGGTTTACCCGAAGATGACTCGAGCGAGCTATTATAAAGCAAGCAAGGACAAGGTCGCACCGAAGGTGACAAGGACGGATATGGCCACTGACCGTGACATACGGTCAGCATGGGAGTCCTTCGTGACATCCGAAATGCCCTCGGACATTCAGCCGGGGCATGTGCGCGAGGACATTCTGGCGTCCTGGAAACGCAGTCAGCAACTGGGGGTGGATGCGGGCAATCTGGGGTCGCGAAAGATACCCGATGGCGACGAAATCGCGCTGCGGCGCGAACGCAACGCGCATCTTCGCAGGGCGGCTCTGGCGGCATTCCGGCGGCTTGAACCACATATGAGCGAGGCGAAATCGATCCTGATCCTGGCCGATGACCAGGGCGTGATCATCGATGCCATCGGCGATGAATCAGTGCTCGATGACGGTCAGGCCATTCATCTGGAAGTCGGCGGGCAATGGGATGAGAAATTTGTCGGCACGAACGGGATCGGCACGGTCCTGTCGACCGGCAAGCCGATGTATGTCCATGCCTCGGAACATTTCGTCGAAGGGGTGCAGAGCTGGACCTGCGCCGGCGCCCCGATCCGCAACCCGTTCGACACTACGATCATCGGGGTGGTGGATCTGTCCGGCCCGCCCGATATTTTCCGGCGGCACAATGTTGCGCTTGTGCTGGCCGCAGCCCGCGAAATCGAGATC
>SKRP01000168.1 GCA_007118445.1 Natronohydrobacter sp. | reverse complement strand
GGCGATGCCCGCGCCCGCGCCATGGTGCGGCTGCGCGACGCGATGCGCGCGCATCCTGAACTTGTCGCGGGCGAAACCCGCGCCTGCACCGATCTGATGCGCGCCACCGGGGGGCGGGCCGCGATCAAGACCGGTGCCGAGGGGGTGTTTGTCGCGATCCTGCCAGAACAGCGGATCGGGATCGCGTTGAAGATTGTCGATGGCGCGATGCGGGCAGCCGATGCGGCCATCACCGCGCTGATGATCCGGCATGGCGGGCTGGACCCGGCCCATCCTGCTGTCAGCACCTATCTGGGGCCGATCCGCAACCGGCGCGGCGCAGTGGTCGGCCAGACCACCTGCGCTGACGGGTTTTGCTGACCTTGTTGTGATGGCGCTATCTGTGCTGCACTGCGGCGTGACCCCTTTCCTCCGCGCGTTTCAGCGTGTAAACCCGGACGCGTGTGGAAAAAAGGAATGTTGTCATGTTCAAGTTTCTGTTCGGTGCCAAACAGGCCGCGCCCGAAGTCAAGCGCGAGACCCAACGCGAGACTGTGCAGCGCGCGCAGACAGAGCTGAACGAGATCCTCGCAGGGCTGAGCCCCAAGGCGCGGATCACCATCTATCCCGAGGAAGGCACGATCACCATCGATCTGCCCGAGCAGATGCCGGACGAGGCCAGAGCCCTGCCTGCCCCGGAAAAAACCGCGCCCGCTTCAAAGACCGCTGAAACCACGCCAGAGGCGGCGTCCGAGCCCCCGGCTGCGCCCGAGAGCGAAAAACAGGCCGAAACCGCTGCTCCGGCCGGGTCTGCCCCCCAGGACCGCTGAGCCGCAGCCCGCGCACTCGACCCTTGCCCTGCGCAAAACCCTCGTCTAGCTTCACGCCAGATGCCACTAGCGGAGGAATGGCGATGAGCGACAGGCAGCCCGGTTTTGACACGTTGCAGATACATGCCGGTGCCCGGCCCGATCCGGCCACAGGTGCGCGGCAGGTGCCGATCTACCAATCCACGGCCTTTGTCTTTCGCGATGCCGATCACGCAGCCGCGCTCTTCAATCTGCAGGAGCTGGGCTATATCTATTCGCGCCTGACCAACCCGACCGTGGCTGCGCTGCAGGAACGCATGGCCACGCTCGAAGGGGGCGCGGGCGCGGTCTGCTGTTCCTCGGGCCATGCCGCGCAGATCATGGCGCTGTTTCCGCTGATGGGACCGGGGCTGAATATCGTCACCTCGAACCGGCTTTATGGCGGCACGGTCACGCAGTTCAGCCAGACGATCAAGCGCTTTGGCTGGTCGGCGACATTTGTCGACACCGATGATCTGGCGGCGGTCGAGGCCGCGATTGACGACAATACCCGCGCGATTTTCTGCGAATCCATCGCCAATCCGGGCGGCTATATCACCGATCTGGATGCGCTGGCCGCGATTGCCGACCGCCATGGCATTCCGCTGATTGTCGATAACACCACCGCGACCCCCTATCTGTGCCGACCGATCGAGCATGGCGCGACGCTGGTCGTGCATTCGCTGACCAAATACCTGACCGGCAATGGCACCGTGACCGGCGGCTGCATCATCGATTCGGGCAAGTTCAACTGGTCCAACGGCAAATTCCCGTCCTTCTCGGAACCCGAACCCGCCTATCACGGGCTGAAATTCCACGAAACATTCGGGCATCTGGCCTTCACCTTCCATTCCATCGCCATCGGGCTGCGCGATCTGGGCATGACGATGAACCCGCAGGCGGCGCATTACACGCTGATGGGGATTGAAACCCTGTCGCTGCGCATGGAGCGCCATTGCGCCAATGCCATCAAGGTCGCCGAATGGCTGGAAAAAGACCCGCGTGTCGGCAGCGTCACCTATGCGGGCCTGCCCTCCTCGCCCTATCATGACCGCATGGCGCGGATCTGCCCCAAAGGGGCGTCCTCGCTCTTCACCTTCTCGCTGAAAGCCGGCTACGAGGCCTGCGTCAAGCTGATTGATTCGGTCAATCTGCTCAGCCATGTCGCCAATCTGGGCGATACGCGCTCGCTGATCATCCATTCGGCCTCGACCACGCATCGGCAGCTGACCGAGGCCCAGCAGATCGCTGCCGGGGCCGCGCCGGATGTGGTACGCCTGTCGATCGGGCTGGAAGCGCCCGAGGATATCATCGCCGATCTGGATCAGGCGCTGGCCAAGGCCACGGCCTGACCCTGTGGCCCTGCGCCGGGCCAATGGCGGCGCGCAGGGCCTGGCATGGACCAGATGGGCGGTTTTTCGCCCCGGTTTTGACGACTGAGGGTATTGTGACTCCCGATTATGTAACATCCTGTGCTAAAGGCCAGTCATGAAAACGAATTTCGCGCTTGGCCTCACCGATGACGGTATCACCCTGTGGCAACGTGGCAGCCCTGGCTGGCTGCGCGTTGGTGCTGTGCCCCCCGATGCCGAGGATCTGGACACACAGATGCAGGGGTTGGTCAAGATCGCCTCGGCACTGGCACCAGAGGGGCTGCTGACCAAGCTGGTGGTGCCTGATGCTCAGATTCTGTACTGCACCCTGCCGGTCAGCGCGCGCAATCGCGAGATGCAGGGCCATGAAATCCGCGCGCAGCTCGCCGGGCGCACCCCCTACCCGGTCGAGGAGCTCGATTTTGACTGGAATGTCAGTGACGGGATGGCAGAGGTCGCCGTTGTCGCGCGCGAAACGCTGGTCGAGGCCGAGGATTTCGCGCGCGGCTACGGGTTGAACCCGGCCTGCAGTGTCGCCGCCCCGGCCAATGGCAACTTTGAGCGTGAGCCGTTTTTCGGCACGGCACGCGGTCTGCGCAACATCCTCGATGATCCATCACAACTGGAGCGCGATGATGATATCCTGCACGAGACCGGGGCCGCTATTCTGCCGGACCCGGAGCTTATGGACGCGCCCGCGCCCACAAAGCCGCCGGAAAATGCCGGGGCCGCTGCCGCGACCAAGCCGCAGCCGGAAGCCGAAATCCCGCCGGAAGCTGCCGCAACGACCACTGACAAGGAACCGGGCGCAGCGGAAACCACGCCTGACACAGCGGCAAAACCCACGCGGGCCGCAGCATCGCCACCCAAGCGCAAGCGCAAACCAAACGGCAACAGCGACGCCCGGAAATCGTCACCCGGCTCCGATTCGGCCCCGACAAAAGCTGATTCCGCGCCATCGGTTCCCGAAAGCGCCCCGGCCCCATCGGCAGCGCAGGTCGATAAGCCGACGCCTGCCAGCACTGCACCCGATGCCAGCACCGGGCCTGATACCAGCACCGGGCCTGATGCCACTGCAAAGCCCGATGCCCCGGCAGCAGCGCCACAATCCGCTTTGCTGGCAAAGCTGAAGGCCGCGAAATCAGTCAGTCTGACGCCCGAAACAGACGCTGCCCCTGTCCCTAACCCTGCCCCTGCCCCTGCCCCTGCCCCTGCCCCTGCGGAGCAAAGAAAATCGGCTCTGGAGCGCGCAAGGCAGAAATTCTCGTCAGCTGTTGGTGCCAGAGCGGATGCGGGAGACGCGGTCTCCGGCACTGATGACGACACTGCCGCGGCCGATGGATCGGGCTCGGTCGCTTTCCGGTCGCGCCGCGCGGCACCCGGTCGGTCAGAGACATCCGGGGCGCCTGCCTCAGAGACATCCGGGATGCCTACCCCGGAACCGGAAACCGGCAACGCCGCGCCGCGCGGCGGGCTGCGCGCGAAACTGCCGGATGTGCAAACCCTGTCCCGGCGCGGATTGGGCGGGCTGGGCAAGGTGATCGGCAAGGCCAAGGCACCGACAGGAACAGCCGAAACGCAGGGCACGGCAGATACCCCGGCTGCTGGCGCGAAGGGCAAGGCAGCAGCAAGCGCAGGAAAGACACAGAAGAAAACGGCTGCTTCGCGCAAGAGCGCCTATCCGATCTCGATTGCCCCGGCACAGGCCGGGGATACGCGCAGCAATCCGCTTGATACCCTGAAGGCGCGATCCGGTGGCAAGGCTGTCGCGGATGAAGCCGAACGCATGACGATCTTCGGGGCGCGCAATCATACGGATCTCGGAGGATCGACGCCACGCCGCGCGCTGCTCGTGCTGAGCGGTGTCGGGCTGATCCTGCTGGCGGCTGCGATCTGGGTGGCCTTCTTCACCAGCACAGGGCCGGATGCGCCGCAACTGGCAGAAGACAGCGCGGGAATCGAAACGCCTGCGCCGCTGGTCACGGACCCGACCGAAACCCTGCCGACCGAAACCGCAGGAACAGAAGATAGTGCGGTCGCAGAAGATTTCGCGGCTGCAGAGGAAATCGAAGCGGCCCTCGGTCTGGAAGATGCTGCACAGCAACAGCCGATCGACGCGCCTGAACCTGAAACCACGGCGCAGGCGGATCCGTCACAATCCGAACCCGAGCGTCCGACAGCAGATGCGCCCCCGGCACCGGGCCGGATCGCAGGGCTGCGCTCGTCGGCCTTGCTGCCCCCGCAGGATGCCGCGCCCCTGCCCGATGCCCCGGCTGCCCCGGCACCGTTCGGCAGCGATCCACTGCCGCCCTCGCGTTCCGAGCTCGCTGCGGCCGAGGCGCTGCGGGCGCAGGAAGCACAGGACGCGCTCGACGC
>SKRP01000241.1 GCA_007118445.1 Natronohydrobacter sp. | reverse complement strand
TCGTCGATCACATGGACCAGCGTGACCGTGCCGCCCGCATCCAGCAACGACTTGGCCTTGGCAAGTGCCGCACGGGTGGTTGCGCCTTCATTGAACAGGGCAGCTGCGATGACAATGGACTTATACATGAAGTTTCCCCTTGTTTGGGTGGTTTGTTGACGTGTTTCAGCGTTCCACCAGAACCGAGCACTGCGCATGACGTATCACGCGCGCGGCGGTCGATCCAATGAAATAATCCTGCAGACCCGGCTTGTGACTGGCGATCATGATCAGCTCGGCAAGGCTGTCCTCTGCCGCCTGGATGATCTGCCCCGATGCCGCCCCGCGCCGGACCTCATGCTCCACGCGCAGCCCGGCGGCCGGATCGATCATCGCACGCAGCTCGACCGCAGCTTCTGCCCGCCGCCGCTCTGCCAGATCCGCAGGCAGTTCGGCTGCGATGAAACCAGGCACTTCCTCCAGCACATGCAGCAGCCGGATTTCACCTCCGGCATCGATAAGCTGGCCTGCACGCTGCAACAGCGCCCTGGCCTGATCGAGATGTTCCAGATCCACCGCCACGATGATACGGGAATACATGAGTCTGTCCTTTCCTGTTGCGCGGTTCCCAGTCTGGGCCATGGCGCTGCATTTTGCGTTGATCCGTGTCAAATTCCGGCAAGGCTTTGCCACTGTTTCAGAGTGACATCAGAAGTGAGCCTTGCGCATCTTGTGCTTCCCCGCATATCTGCGCGAGGTAAGCGCAGGACAGTTTCAGAACAAAAAGAGGCAGGCATGTCCCTCTCCGTGATCATTCTGGCCGCAGGTCAGGGCAGCCGGATGCTATCCGATCTGCCGAAAGTGCTGCACCCGCTGGGCGGGGTGCCGCTGGTTCTGCACGCCATGCGCACGGCCCGCGAGATCGATCCGGAGCGCATGGTCATTGTTGTCGGCCATGGTGCCGAGGCCGTGGCGGCTGTGGTGCGCGCAGAGGATGAGTTTGCGACCGTCGTCACCCAGACCGAGCAGCTGGGCACGGCCCATGCGGTCGATCAGGCGCGCGCGGTGCTTGATGGGGCGTCGGGCGATGCCATCGTGCTCTATGGCGACACACCCTTTATCGAAGCGCGGACGCTTGATGCGATGCTGGCTGCGCGCCTGCGTCATGATGTGGTCGTGCTGGGCTTCAACGCCGCCGATCCCGGCCGCTATGGCCGCCTGATCGCCAAGGATGAAGACCTTGAGCGGATTGTTGAATTCAAGGACGCGACAGAGGCCGAGCGGGCGATAACGCTCTGCAATTCCGGGGTGATCTGCGCGGATCGTGCGCGGCTTTTCGATCTGATCGCGCAGGTGGGTCAGGAAAATGCCGCTGGCGAATATTACCTGACCGATATCGTGGCACTGGCCCGCGCGCAGGGGCTGAGCGCCGGTGTCGTGCGCTGCGCCGAGGCCGAGACGCTGGGCATCAATACCCGCAGCGAGCTGGCGCAGGCTGAAGCGCGTTTTCAGGCGCGCAGGCGCGTCGAGGCGCTGGAAAACGGCGTCACGCTGAGCGCGCCTGAAACGGTCTATTTCGCGCAGGACACTTATATCGGGCGCGATGCGGTGGTTGATCAGTTCGTGGTCTTCGGCCCCGGTGTGACAGTCGAGAGCGGCGCGCATATCCGCGCCTTCAGCCATCTTGAGGGCTGCCATGTCAGTCGCGGCGCGGTGGTCGGTCCTTACGCGCGGCTGCGCCCCGGTGCGGAACTGGCCGAGGATGTGCGCATCGGCAATTTCGTCGAGATCAAGAATGCGCAGATCGACGAGGGCGCGAAGGTCAATCACCTGTCCTATGTCGGCGATGCGACAGTGGGGGCGCGCGCCAATCTTGGCGCCGGGACTGTGACCTGCAATTATGACGGGGTGTTCAAGCATCATACCGAAATCGGCGAAGGGGCCTTTATCGGGTCCTCGACCATGCTGGTCGCGCCGGTGAAAGTGGGCGCGCAGGCGCTGACCGGGTCCGGGTCGGTCATCACGCAGGATGTCCCCGAGGGCGCGCTCGCGCTGGGGCGCGGCAAACAAGAGACCAAGCCGGGTCTGGGCAAGCGGCTGATGGACCGGCTGCGCGCGGCCAAGGCGGCGAAGGCGAAAGGGTGATATCATGTGCGGTATTGTCGGTATTCTGGGCAATCACGAAGTCTCGCCCCAGATTCTGGATGCATTGAAGCGGCTGGAATATCGCGGCTATGACTCTGCGGGCATTGCCACGGTCAATCAGGGCAGGCTGGATCGTCGCCGCGCCGTGGGCAAGCTGATCAACCTGTCGGACCTGCTGGTGCATGAGCCGCTGCCGGGCCGGTCGGGGATCGGTCACACGCGCTGGGCCACGCATGGCGGCCCATCGGTTGCCAATGCCCATCCGCATCAGGCGGGGTGGGTCGCAGTCGTGCATAACGGGATCATCGAGAATTTCCGGGCCCTGCGCGAAGAGTTGCGCGCGGAAGGGGCGGCTTTCGCCTCTGACACGGATACGGAAACCATCGTGCAACTGACCAGCCGGTTCCTCGATCAGGGCATGAGCCCGGTTCAGGCCGCCCGCGCGACGCTGAAGCGGCTGGAAGGGGCCTTTGCGCTGGCCTTTCTCTTCGATGGTGAGCAGGATCTGATCATCGCCGCGCGGCGCGGCTCGCCCTTGTGCATCGGGCATGGGCAGGGCGAGATGTATCTGGGTTCGGACGCGATTGCGCTGGCCGCCCTGACCGACCGGATCACCTATCTGGAAGAAGGCGACTGGGCGATCCTGACGCGCGACGGATTGCAGGTTTATGACGCCGAGGACCAGCAGACTGCGCGCCCGGTTTCCCGGATCAATGTCGAGGCCGCGCGGATCGACAAATCCGGCCACAAGCATTTCATGGCCAAGGAAATGGCCGAACAGCCCGCTGTGCTGAAAGCGGCGATGGGCTATTATACAGGGCTCGATCATGCCGGCATCGACCTGCCGGAGGGTCTGGATTTCACGACGGTTGACCGGTTGGTGATGGTCGCCTGCGGCACGGCATTTTATGCCTGTCAGGTGGCGAAATACTGGTTCGAGAAATATGCGGGCCTGCCGGTCGAGATCGATATCGCGTCTGAATTTCGTTACCGCGACCCGGTTCTGGGGCCGCAGAACATGGCGCTTTTCGTCAGCCAGTCGGGGGAAACCGCCGATACGCTGGCCGCTCTGCGCCATGTGAAACCGCATGTCGGGCAGGTGGTGTCGGTGGTGAATGTCCCGACCTCGTCGATTGCGCGCGAAAGTTCGGTGGCGCTGCCGATCCATGCCGGGCCGGAAATCGGGGTGGCCTCGACCAAGGCTTTCACAGCGCAGCTTCAGGTTCTGGCCCTGCTCGCGCTACGCGCCGGGCGGGATCGCGGGCATCTGTCAGAACATGACTTCGCGAGCCGCATTGATGAATTGCGCAGCTTGCCCGGCTATGTCGCGCAGGCGCTGGATCGCGAGGAAGAAATCCGGCGCATGACCGAATCCCTGTCCCAGGCGCGCGATGTGCTGTTTCTGGGGCGCGGGACGATGTTTCCGCTGGCACTGGAAGGCGCGCTTAAACTCAAGGAAATCAGCTATATACATGCCGAGGCTTATGCAGCGGGTGAGTTGAAGCACGGCCCTATCGCGCTGATCGAGCCGGATTTGCCAGTGTTCATTTTCGCGCCATTTGATGCGCTGTTTGAGAAAACCGTCTCGAATATGCAAGAGGTGATGGCGCGGCAGGGACAGGTGTTTCTGGTCTCGGATGCGAAAGGTCTGGCAGAAGCGGGGGATGTGCCGCACCGCTTGCAGATGCCCACAGTGCCCGATCTGATTGCGCCCATCGTCTATGCTGTGCCTGCGCAGCTGATCGCCTATCACGCGGCGCTGCATCGCGGGACAGATGTGGACCAGCCGCGCAATCTGGCGAAATCGGTGACAGTGGAATGACCAGCGCGGCGCAGGTTCTCGTCGATCTGCGCGCGCGTGGCGATGCCACCAAGGCTGCGGAAATGGCGGCCTATCACAAGACCGCGCGCGAATTTCTGGGGGTTCCGGCGGCGGTGCTGGATGAAATGGCCCGCGATCTGCGACGAGAGCTGACGCTGGAGGCGCGCTGCGATCTGGCGCAAGAGATGTGGGCGCGTGACATCCATGAAGCCTGCATCTTTGCCGCGAAACTGCTGACGCAAGCGCGGATCAAGCCCGACGACTCGGCTGTATGGCAGATCATCAGCGCCTGGGCACAGGGCTTTGACAGCTGGGCGCTCGCAGATCATGCCAGTATTGCCGGGGCGAAGCGCCTGCAGGCGCGGCCTGTGCGGCTTGATGAGGTCGCGCGCTGGACTGTCAGCGAAAACAAATGGACCCGGCGCGCGGCCCTTGTGATGACATTGCCATGGGCGCGGCTTGCGCATCCGAAAGCCGGGGATCTGGCCGTGCGGGCGCGCGTGCTGGGCTGGGCGGAACTCTATGTCTCGGATCGGGACTGGTTCATGCAGAAGGCCGTCGCGTGGTGGTTGCGCGACCTGTCCCGGCGTGATCCGGAGCAGGTGCTGGCCTTCCTTGACGGGCCAGGGGCGGGGCT
>SKRP01000202.1 GCA_007118445.1 Natronohydrobacter sp. | reverse complement strand
GCTCGAAACTCGACAATTGCGCGACATCGGCTTCCATATTGGTCAGAAGACGCTTGGGCTGGGGTCCGTGAATGACGCCCGTGCGGATTATCGGACGCACTGTGTAGCGATGCGCGCACCAGTCGATCAGCGGGTCCCAGAGGGCAGCTTCCCGCGCGACCAAAGCCTCGGGGCTTTCGGCCCGGTAGCAGACAAGATCACTGTCACCATAGGCCGCGATCATCTCGGTCACTTCGGCCTTTTGCCCGCGCACCTTGTCGATGGCAGAATTCGCCGCGCGGGTGACGGGCATGGCTTCGGGGTCGATCACATCGCCCTGTGCGCGCCATTCCTCGGCGATCAGTTCCGCCAGCGCGGCGGTCGGCACGACCAGCGCAGCTTTGGCCGGGGTTTTCAGCGCCCGCCCGTCAAGCGTGACAGTAAAGCCGCCATCGCAGGCCGCAACCTGAGCGTCTTTCCAGAACCGTTTCCTGACCCAACCGCTCATACGACCTCCCATAATTCCACCAGCGCCTGCGGCAAGGCTGCGAAATCCGCGATCACAGGCGCATCAAGCGTTTCGGCTGAATGATAGCCCCAGGAAACCCCCAAGCCCCGCACCCCGGCGGCCTGCGCCATTTGCATGTCAAACCGCGTATCCCCGACCATCACCACCTGATCGGCAGCCATGCCTGTTTCGCGCAGGCAGGCCAGGATCATCGAAGGATCAGGCTTCGACGGGTGGTCATCTGCAACCTGCACCGTCGCAAACCGCCCGTTCCAGCCATGCGCGGCCATGATATGCGCCATGCCCCGGCGCGATTTGCCCGTCGCAATACCCAGCACGATCTGCGGGTCTGCGTCCAACTGGTCCAGCAGATCGGCAGCACCGGGATAAAGCGGCGCGTGCATCTGCGCACGCAACGCCATGAAGGCATCCTTGTAGCCTTCGACAAGGTCCACATGGGCGGATTCGGGCATGTCCGGCGCAAGCCGCGCCACGGCGACAGGCAAGGACAGGCCGACAATCCCGAGCACATCCTCGCGCGCGGGGCAAGGATGGCCGATACGCTCAAAGGCCGCTGACATGGCCCCCAGAATATGCGCCTGACTGTCGATCAGCGTGCCATCGACATCGAAAATCACCAGCCTGCGTGTCACGATGCGCCCTCGAACGGGTCCTCTTCCACATCGCCGGGTTGCCAGCCAAAAAGTTTCCAGCTTTGCGCCATATGTTCCGGCAAAGGCGCTGTGAAATTCAGCATCGCGCCCGTCACCGGATGCTCCAGCCTGAGCGAGCGCGCATGCAGGTGCAGCTTGCGACTGACCTCGCCGCCGATGCCCGCGCCCCAGCCATCGCCCAGATTTTCCTGCGCCGAGCCGCCATATTTCCCGTCCCCGATGATCGGATGGCCCAGCTCGGCCATATGCGCGCGCAGCTGATGCGTGCGCCCTGTGATCGGCGACAGCGCCATCCAGGCCGCACGCCCGCCCAGCCGCTCCAGCACCGCGAAATCGGTAACCGCGCGCTTGGCCCCTTCGGTCTGATCCACCTCTGCGGGATGAATGCAGCGCATCTTCTCGCCTGCGCCGCGCGCACCCGCCTTGACCAGCCCGTATTTGATCGTGCCCTTGGCCGGTGTCGGCACCCCTGCAACCAGCGCCCAGTAAATCTTGCGGGTGGCGCGGTGACGAAACGCCTCTGCCAGCCTGCGCGCGACACGCGGCGTGCGCGCCAGAAGCAGCACGCCCGATGTGTCCTTGTCCAGCCGGTGCGCCAACACGGGCCGCTCCTTGTAGTCGAACATCAGGGCCGGGCTCAGCCCGTCCACATGCCGCGCGCCCTGCCCGCTGCCGCCCTGGCTGGGCAGGCCGGGGGGCTTGTTCAGCGCGATGATATGCTGGTCTTTCCAGATCACGGCCGCGCGGATCATCTCGGCATCGCTCTCGGCCACGCGCGGGCTGCGCGCGGCAGGCGCGGCCTGCGCGTCAGGCAGCGGCGGGATGCGCACGCTCTGGCCCGCCTGCACCCGCGTCGAGGCCTGCACGCGCCCGCCATCCACCCTGATTTCCCCTTTTCGGCAGGCTTTCTCGATCAGCCCTTGCGTGATCTGCGGAAACTGGCGCTTGAGCCAGCGATCCAGCCGCTGCTCGCCCTCTTCCGCGCCGACCTGTCGGTTCTGAACCTTGCTCATCATCGTCCCCGTATTTTCACGCTTTCCATTTACCGCAACAGATCAGATGTCAACGGCTGGCCCTGCAGTGAGGGGGGGATAAAGTATGGCTGACACAGAGGAGTCCCCAGAGGGGCACCAGCTTTGCCGCCATCGCGTCCGATCTGCCGGTTTCATCGCCAGACACCCCATGTTCTTTGTCGCCACAGCCGCGCCCGAGGGTCGCGTCAACCTCTCTCCGAAAGGGCTCGATGCGCTGCGCATTCCGGAACCGGATCGGGTGATCTGGCTGGCCCTGACCAGCAGCGGCAATGAAACGGCTGCGCATATCCGCGACAGCCCGCGCCTGACGCTCATGTTCCGCGCCTTTGATGGTCCCGCCGAAATTCCTGCGGCTCTATGGTCAGGCGCAGCTGCACCACCCGGATACAACACCAGGGGCCGCGCATTTCCCGACCTATGCCGGAACCCGCCAGATTTTCGATCTGTCCGTTGATCTTGTCCATATGTCCAGCGGAAAGGCTGTGCCCGAAATGGCGCTGATTGCGCCACGCGCCGAAAAACAGCTTGGACCCCATTTCGCCCGCCTCTGCCCTGAATGAAATACCAGCAGATCATGCACCGTCGCAGCCTTGATGGCCTGCCCACGGATATCCCCTGACACTTCCCCGTTTCATCTTGCCCAAAATACTCAGATTACCCGCCCCGTTTCTCGCGCAGCCTGGCGAAAAAGGCGACCCGTTTGCCCAATTCCCGTTCAAACCCGCGCTCGACCGGCTGATACAGCACCGGGCGCTTCACATCCTCCGGGAAATAATTCTGGCCGGAAAACCCGTCCTCGGCATCATGATCATAGGCATAGCCTGCGCCATAG
Organism: Natronohydrobacter sp.; assembly: GCA_007118445.1. Taxonomy (GTDB): domain Bacteria; phylum Pseudomonadota; class Alphaproteobacteria; order Rhodobacterales; family Rhodobacteraceae; genus Roseinatronobacter. The sequence goes on along the minus strand of SKRP01000202.1, from coordinate 12,440 downwards.
CCCTCGGACTTCATCAGCTTCGTGGGCGCATTCAGGATATGCTTGGGCGGCGGTTTCGATCCGGTTTCCCTGGCCAGCCGCAGCGCCGCTTTCCACGCGACATATCCTGCATTCGATTTCGGCGCGAGCGCGAGATAAATCACCGCCTGCGCCAGCGCCAGCTCTCCCTCGGGCGAACCCATGCGCTCATAGCTCTGCCATGCCTCCAGACAGGTGGCTTGCGCCTGCGGATCGGCATTGCCGATATCCTCGATGGCCATGCGCGTCAGCCGCCGCGCCAGATAGCGCGGGTCTTCACCCCCCTCGATCATCCGTGCGAACCAATAGAGCGCGGCATCAGGATCTGAACCGCGCACCGATTTGTGCAGTGCCGAGATCAGGTTGTAATGCGCATCCCCCGATTTGTCATATTGCGCCGCGCGGCGCATCAGGCGGCTGGAAAGCGCCGCAGGGTCCAGCTTGCCCGAGACCTCCCAGCCCATCACCTGCGCGACCAGATTGAGCAGCGCGCGCCCGTCACCATCGGCCATTTCCAGAAGCGCCTCGCGCGCAGGGCCGGTCAGCGGCAGGCTGCGCTGCATCTCTTGCTCGGCCCGCTGCGCGAGACGCTCAAGATCGGCCAGCGACAGTCGGTCCAGAACGATTACCTGCGCGCGCGACAGAAGCGCAGCATTCAGCTCGAAAGACGGGTTCTCGGTCGTGGCCCCCACCAGGGTGATCGTGCCATCCTCCATATGCGGCAGGAAACTGTCCTGCTGGGATTTGTTGAAACGGTGGATCTCATCGACAAACAGCAGCGTGCCCTGCCCGCTTTGCCGCCGCAGCCTGGCCTGCTCGAACACCTTGCGCAATTCCGGCACGCCCGAGAAGATCGCGCTGATCTGGGTGAAATGCAGCGCTGTCTGATCGGCCAGCAGGCGCGCGATTGTGGTCTTGCCCACCCCCGGCGGCCCCCAGAGGATCAGCGAGGCCATCTCCCCGCCGGCCAGCATCGCACCCAGCGGACCATCCGGGCCAAGCGCCTTGTCCTGCCCGATCACCTCGGCCAGTGCGCGCGGGCGCAGCCGGTCCGCGAGCGGTCGGGGCGCTTCATCCGGCACGGGATCAGTGCGGTCAAAAAGATCAGCCATGGGCGCAGCCTAACGCGGCACCGTGTTGGCGGAAAGGCTCAGACACGAAAACGCAAGGTCAGGTGCCGCCCGTCGCGCAGCACTTCGATCTGCCAGCTGCGCGCGCGGTCTGCAGCGAGGGTCACGACATCATCAGTGGATGTGACAGTAATTCCGTTGATCGCAAGCAGGATATCGCCTTCGCGCAGGCCCGTGCGCGCGGCGATATCGCGCAGCCCGGTGACCAGAATCCCCTCCAGATCAGGCGCAAGATTATACTCTGCGCTGACCGCCGGATTGATGCGGAGAACAGTCAGCCCACGCAAGGCAGAAGCTTGTGTGATACGCCGTTCCGCCCGATCCGGTGTATCAGGCGGGGCGATCAGGGCGATGCGCGCCTCCTCGACTGCGTTGTCACGCCGGAAGGTCAGGTCAGCCTCGGCCCCCAGCCCACGCGCGGCCAGCCGGAACATCATCTCCGGCCCGGAATTGACCGGCGCACCGTCGACGCTGAGCACGACGTCACCGCGCAGCAAACCCGATTGCGCAAAAGGGCTGTCAGGATGCATGTCGAGCAGGATCACACCTTCGGGGATCGGCTGGTCGAAGGCTTCGGCAAGCGACGCATCCACGGCCTGTGCAGTCACCCCTGCCCAGGGGCGCTGAAAGCGGGCGCGCCCCTCGCGCGCCTGTGCCACGACCTGTGCGACCAGATTGGCCGGGATGGCAAAGCCGATCCCATGCGAGGCACCCGAACGTGATATGATGGCCGTATTCACACCGACGAGGCGGCCCTGCATGTCAACCAGTGCGCCGCCCGAATTGCCCGGATTGATCGGCGCATCGGTCTGGATGAAATAGCCGCGGCCGGACCCGACCGCGATGCCAGAGCGCGCCAGCCCCGAGATGATCCCGCTGGACACGGTCTGACCGACGCCGAAGGGATTGCCGATGGCCAGCACCAGTTCGCCGACCTCGACAGCATCGGAATCGGCGAAATTCAGCACAGGCAGGTCGCGCGCATCGCGCAGTTTCAGGACCGCGAGATCGCTTTCCTCATCCGTGAGCATGATATCCGCGTCATATTCGCGCCGGTCATTCAACACGACCCGGATCTCGGTCGCATTGCCGACGACGTGGAAATTCGACACGACGATTCCAGCCTCGGACAGGATCACGCCCGAGCCGAGAGAGTTCTGCACGCGCGGGGTGACCTGCCCGAAATTGCGGAACAGATCACCGAAAAACGGGTCATCCGCAAAGGGGCTGCTGCGTCGCGCGACAATGCGCTGAGCATAGATATTGACCACTGCAGGCGCGGCTTCGCGCACGACCGGCGCGAAACTGAGGTTTATCTGGGTCTGCGAAACCGGAACTGTCTCGGCCCTTGCTGCCAGGGCGGCAAGCAGTGCAGCGCAAAACATCAGGAAAGACAGGAAACGCATGACTGGGCACTCCGATTGGCGCTGCGCAGTCTATAGGCGCGGGCCGGGTGTTGTTTCAACGTAAAAGGCCCGCATGTCGACACATGCGGGCCCTGTCCTTGCTGCTGGCGCAGCTTCAGTCCTGCGCCGCCTCTTCAGCGTCCAGACGGGCCAGATCAGCCGCGCCCCGGGCATTCACGTCACGCTCGACGAACTCGATGATCGCCATCGGGGCCATGTCACCATAGCGGAAACCGGCCTTCAGAACGCGTACATAGCCGCCTTGACGATCCTTGTAGCGGGGCCCCAGAACCTCGAAGAGCTTGGCCACGTCCTTGTCTTCTTTCAACTGGGATGCGGCCTGGCGGCGCGCATGCAGATCGCCACGCTTGGCGAGCGTGATCAGCTTCTCGACGATCGGGCGCAGTTCCTTGGCCTTGGGCAGCGTTGTCTTGATCTGCTCATGTTCGATGAGCGAGCCGGCCATATTCGCAAACAGCGCCTTGCGGTGCTCATGAGTGCGGTTCAGGCGGCGATATCCTCTGGCGTGACGCATTATGTCTCTCCTTCAACGTCTTGTTTTGCTTTGTCTGGCCGTGGCTGCGTGACCACGGCTCTCCTTGGGGCATTGTGCCCGGGGTGCCGTAGGGTGCGTGGTGACCACGCACCCTACAAGATCAGAACTGGTCCTCGAAGCGCTTGGCCAGGTCGTCGATATTCTCGGGCGGCCATTCCTCGACATCCATGCCAAGATGCAGCCCCATGCCCGAGAGCACTTCCTTGATCTCATTGAGCGACTTGCGCCCGAAATTCGGTGTGCGCAACATCTCGGCCTCGGTCTTCTGGATCAGATCGCCGATATAGACGATATTGTCATTCTTCAGGCAGTTGGCCGAGCGCACGGACAGTTCCAGCTCATCCACTTTCTTCAGCAGGAGCGGGTTGAATTCCAGTCCGTCATCATCGTCTTTCGAACTGGCCGATTCCGGCTCGTCGAAATTCACGAAAATCTGCAACTGATCCTGCAGGATGCGCGCCGCATAGGCGACCGCATCCTCAGCGCTGACAGAGCCGTCAGTTTCCACCTTCATCGTCAGCTTGTCGTAATCCAGCACCTGACCTTCACGGGTCGGCTGAACCTCATAGCTGGCCTTCTTGACTGGCGAGAAGATCGCGTCGATCGGTATCAGCCCAATGGGCGCATCCTCGGGACGGTTCTTGTCCGCCGAGACATAGCCCTTCCCGGTATTCACTGTCAGTTCCATATAAACCGAAGCACCATCATCCAGATGACAGATCACCTGGTCCTTGTTGAGAACCTCGATACCCGCGCTGGTCTGAATGTCGCCCGCCTTGACCACGCCCGGCCCGGTCGCCGAAATCGACAACCGCTTGGGGCCTTCGACATCCATGCGCAGCGAAACCGTTTTGAGGTTCAGGACGATATCGGTCACGTCCTCCCGCACACCCGGGACCGAAGAAAACTCATGCAGGACATTGTCGATCTGTACAGAGGTGATCGCAGCACCTTGCAGCGACGACATCAGCACACGGCGCAAGGCATTCCCCAGCGTCAGACCAAAGCCACGCTCGAGCGGCTCTGCAACGACTGTCGCCAGCCGCATCGGGTCCGCGCCCGGCTTGACCTCGAGTTGCGCGGGTTTGATCAGTTCTTGCCAGTTCTTGTGGATCATGCAGTCGCCTCCATACTTGTTACAGCGCCATGTCCGATACGCTGCAACGCCCGAGGGTCAAAATGACGCGGGCAGGCCGCATTTCCCCTGCGGCCCACCCGATGTTTCTGAAAAATCAGACGCGGCGACGCTTCGGCGGGCGGCAGCCATTATGGGCCATCGGCGTCACATCCCGGATCGAGGTGATATTGAACCCCGCTGCGGCCAAGGCCCGCAGCGCCGATTCGCGACCAGAGCCAGGACCCTGCACTTCGACTTCCAGTGTCTTCACGCCATGTTCCTGAGCCTTCTTGCCCGCATCTTCTGCTGCAAGCTGCGCTGCATAGGGGGTCGATTTGCGCGAACCCTTGAAGCCCATTGTCCCGGCCGAAGACCAGGAAATCGCGTTGCCCTGCACATCCGAGATCAGGATCTTGGTGTTATTGAAGCTGGAATTCACATGCGCCACACCGGCGGCGATATTCTTGCGAACCTTGCGCTTGACGCGCGTCTTGTCACGAGCCATCTGTCAACCCTCCCCTTACTTCTTCTTGCCAGCGATAGGTTTCGCCGGGCCTTTGCGCGTGCGCGCATTGGTATGGGTGCGCTGGCCGCGCACGGGCAGGTTGCGGCGATGACGCAGGCCACGATAGGAGCCGATATCCATCATGCCCTTGATGTTCATCTGAACTTCACGGCGCAGATCACCCTCGACCGTGAAATTTGCATCAATATGCTCACGCATGGCCAGAACCTCGGCATCCGAGAGTTCATTGACGCGACGGGCGGTATCGATACCGACAGCGGCGCAGATCTCTGCGGCCGATTTCGGACCGATTCCGTGAATATAGGTCAGTGCGATGGGGACACGTTTCCCCGTCGGAATATTGACGCCAGCAATACGAGCCACGCGGTTTCATCCTTCTTTTCTGTTGCGGTTCCGTAATACCAGAACCTTTTTTCACAACACGTGGGTCGGTATTCCCGCGTGCAAACAAAACGAAGCACGCCCCGATCCCGAGGCGCGATTCGTCATCCGAGCCTGTCGCGTATGTCCTTTTCTTACCCACGTCAAGAGGCAGCACAGCCCGCCAGCCAGTTGCTGCCAAACATGCGTGAAAAGGTCAGGACTTGCAGCAATCATCGCGGCCACAGCATCCATACCGCCTATACTGTCGACAGGATGCAAATGTTCCTGAGCGCGGCAATAGCACAGCAAAGTCGTGGTCTGCCTGCAACTGGCGCAACTCCGCCCGCGCAAGGCTGCCGACGATTCCTCTTCCCGGTTCAGCAAAGATGCTCCGCCACATGAAAGACCAATCCCAAGACCTGCTTCGGCTTGCAGTTGGCATCGCGACAGGCCCCAGCGCGGCGCTGGCGGGACAACCTCGCCGGAATTCGAAGCAGCAGGCCGTCATTATCCGCGACCTGCTCGGACACCTGGGCCGGGTTGCTGGCGCATATGGCACGGAAATCTGCAGGCGCATCGGCCTGAACAAGCCTGCGCAACAAACCGCAGCGAATCAGGCCATCATTGCCATGTGCATCCAGCTGCTCTGCAATGCGCCCTAATCACAATCTCGTCTGTGACCACATCCCGCGCGCCGTGTCCTCGGCAACGCACTGGCCCATACCCGTCCCTAAGCACTGGGCCAGACGCAACATGTCAGCCGCCGACAAAACCACAATGCCATATACCGCTTCGCCTGAAGCCCTGTTGCCTGCGCCCGGCGCAGCCGATCAGCAAACGGATCAACGTCGCGACGGCGGGGCCTTGGGTTGTCCGCCAGAACCGCGCTTGCGCCCCTTGCCCCGCAATTGGGATTTCTCCAGCAAACCTTCATATTGATGCGCAACAAGATGCGATTGCACCCGGTTCATCGTGTCCATCGTAACCGATACCACGATCAGCACCGAGGTCCCGCCGAAATAGAACGGAATTGCCAGTTGACCGCGCAGCACCTCGGGCAGAAGACAGACCGCCGCCAGATAGATCGCACCCACGGTCACAATCCGGGTGACCACATAGTCAAGATATTCCTCTGTGCGCTTGCCAGGCCGGATGCCGGGAATGAACCCATTCTGGTTCTTCAGATTCTCTGCCACATCCTCGGTCTTGAAAGACACGTTTTGCGTGTAGAAGAAGGTGAAGAAGATGATCATCGCCGTGAAGAAAATCAGATAGGCAGGCTGCCCCGGACCGAAATATGCCAGCATTGTCGCCATCAGTTCGCTCTGGGCATTACCGGAGAATGTCCCGATCGTCGTCGGCAACAACAAGAGCGACGAGGCAAAGATCGCCGGGATCACATTGGCCGGGTTCACCTTGATCGGCAGATGCGACGCACCGCCATCGAACATCTTCATGCCGACCTGGCGGCGCGGATACTGGATCGTGATCTTGCGGATCGCGCGTTCCATGAAAACCACGAAAGCGATCAGCAACACCATCATCAGCATGACGCCGATGATAAAGGCAGGCGAGATATCGCCGCTGCGCCCCTGGCTGAGGAAAGTCGCGAGCGCCGCCGGGATCTCTGCAATAATACCCACGAAAATGATCAGCGAAATCCCGTTACCGATGCCGCGCTCGGTGATCTGCTCACCCAGCCACATCAGAAACATCGTGCCGCCCACCAGCGTGATCACCACTGCGGCGCGGAAAAACCAGCCCGGATCGGTTGCCAGATCCCCGGCTTCAAGCGACACCGCCAGACCATAGGATTGCCCGGTGGCCAGCAACACAGTCAGGTAACGCGTATACTGGTTCAGTTTTCGCCGCCCCAGTTCGCCCTCTTTCTTCAGCGCTTTCCAGGGCTCGTACATGGCACCGATCAGCTGCACGATAATCGCAGCCGAGATATAGGGCATGATCCCGAGCGCAAAAATCCCCATCCGGCTGATGGCACCGCCGGTGAACATATTGAGCATTCCGCCGATGCCCGAGGCCGCCTCATCCATGAAATCGCGCAGCGCATTGCCGTCAATACCAGGAACCGGAATATAGGTCCCGATACGGTAAACGATGAGCAGGCCAAGCGCGAAGAAAATCCGGCGGCGCAGATCCGTGGCTTTGGCCAACGCCCCCCAGCCTGTATTCGCAGCGAGTTGATCAGCAGCAGATGCCATGCGCGTCTCTCTTTGTCATGTCAGCGCCGCCGGACCGGGATCCGGTCGGCGGCGCGAAAACCCTAGGTGGTGATGTAAGCGCCGGAACGGCCACTCACAACCATTATTCGGCAGCAGCCGCCGCGTTTTTCGGCCCAGGTGCGTTAATCTCGACCGTGCCACCGGCTTTCTCGACAGCCTCGACTGCGGCATTCGATGCACCGCTGACTTGCAATGTTACCTTGGAGGCAATCTCGCCCTTGGCCAGAACGCGGATCCCGTCACGCCTGCGACGCACCAGACCCGATGCGACCAGCGCGTCCTCGGTGATGGCCGCGCTCGCGTCCAGCTTGCCCTCGGCCACGAACTTCTCGATCAGCCCGAGATTGACCACGGCAAAGCTCTTGCGATTGGGCTTGTTGAAGCCGCGCTTCGGCAGGCGCTGATAGAGCGGCATCTGGCCGCCTTCATAAGCATTGATCGCGACGCCCGAGCGGGATTTCTGACCCTTGATGCCGCGGCCAGCGGTCTTGCCCTTACCCGAGCCCGGACCGCGCGCCTTGCGCTTCTGGGTCTTGGTTGCGCCGGGATTGTCGCGCAGTTCATTCAGTTTCATGTCGCTTCTCCTTGTGCCGGAAAGCCCTGCCAGCGACGGATCAGGGCCACTCGGCAAAAACGTGATGTAGGGTGCGTGCTGAGCACGCACCCTACGGAATGTCTCAGCCACGCTCTTCGACGATTGTGACCAGATGCGGGATCGAATTGACCATGCCACGAACCGAAGGGGTATCTTCCAGTTCGCGCGTGCGGTGCATCTTGTTCAGCCCCAGACCCTTCAGCGTCGCGCGCTGAACAGCAGGACGGCGGATCGGCGAGCCGATCTGCTTGACGACGATGGTTTTTGCCATTGCTCTCGCTCCTTACGCGTCAGCGGTCTCGGCTTCAGGTTTGCGGAGGATATCCGCTACCTTCTTGCCGCGACGCTGTGCCACCTGACGAGGGCTCGCGGAATTCCGCAGCCCGTCAAATGTTGCCCGGATCATGTTGTAAGGGTTCTGGCTGCCGAGGCTCTTGGCCACCACATCCTGCAAACCCAGCATCTCGAAGACAGCGCGCATCGGACCACCTGCGATGATCCCGGTGCCCGGCACGGCCTGGCGCATCACCACTTTACCAGCACCGTGACGGCCCTTGATATCGTGATGCAGCGTGCGTCCATCCTTCAGAGGCACGCGGATCATCTGGCGCTTGGCCTGTTCGGTTGCCTTGCGGATCGCCTCGGGCACTTCTTTCGCCTTACCCTTACCGAAACCCACACGCCCGCGCTGATCCCCCACGACCACAAGCGCTGCAAAGCCAAAGCGTTTGCCGCCTTTCACGGTTTTCGACACGCGGTTGATCGCAACGAGACGATCGGCGAATTCCGGAGTTTCGTCGCGGTCGCGGCGGTCCCGGCGGTTTTCTCTCTCTGCCATAATCGTCTCCTCAGAACTTCAGGCCGCCTTCACGGGCGGCATCGGCCAGAGCCTTGACCTTCCCGTGAAAGATGAAACCGCCACGATCGAAAGTGCATTCCTCGACGCCAGCGGCCTTGGCGCGCTCGGCAATCGCGGCGCCAATCTTGGCAGCAGCGTCCTTGTTGTTGGTACCTGCCAGCCCGAAATCCTTTTCGAGCGTCGAGGCCGCAGCCAGGGTCACACCATTCGCGTCGTCGATCAGCTGCACGCTGATATTCTTGTTCGAACGATGCACCGACAGACGCGGACGCCCATTGGCCGTTTTCTTGATCTTGTTCCGCACGCGCAGACGGCGTTTCTGGAACAGCTTTTGCTTCGTGTTCGCCATGTGTCGCGCCCTTACTTCTTCTTGCCTTCCTTGCGGAAGATATACTCATCCTTGTAGCGGATACCCTTGCCCTTGTAGGGCTCAGGCGACCTCCACTTTCGGATATTCGCAGCCGTCTCACCAACAAGCTGCTGGTCCATACCTTCCACAACGATTTCCGTTTGCTTCGGCACCGTGATCGTGATGCCCTCGGGCACCGGGAACACGACTTCATGACTGTAGCCAAGCGACAGTTTCAGATCCTTGCCAGCCAGCGCAGCACGGTAGCCGACGCCGACCAGTTCCAGTTCTTTCTTGAACCCGCTTGTGACACCTTGCGCCAGGTTTGCGACCATCGAGCGGGTCATGCCCCATTGCTGACGGGCGCGCTTGGACAGACCGCGTGGCTTTACCGTCACGACATTGCCGTCAAGCAGGATATCCACATCATCCCCGGCCGTGAAGCTGCGGGTGCCCTTGGGGCCCTTGACCTCAATGGTCTGGCCCTTGACCTGAGCCGATACGCCCGAGGGCAGTTCGACAGGCTTTTTGCCAATACGAGACATCTCAGCCCTCCTCAGAATACACGGCAGAGCACTTCGCCGCCGACATTGGCGGCCCGTGCGCTTGCATCGGACATCACACCTTTCGGCGTGGAGACAACCGAGATACCCAGACCGTTGCGGACCTGCGGAATCTCACGAACACCGGAATAGACGCGGCGACCAGGGGTCGAAATGCGCTTCAATTCGCGGATCACCGGCTGACCATCTGCATATTTCAGCGAGATCTCAAGTTCCGGGTGGCCAGCTTCGGAAGTGGCATGCTCATAGCCACGGATGTAGCCTTCGTCTTTCAGCACATCCAGAACCCAAGCGCGCAGCTTCGAGGCAGGCGTGCGCACGGTCGATTTGCCACGCAGCTGCGCATTGCGGATGCGCGTCAGCATATCGCCGAGAGGATCGTTCATCGACATCTTGCGATCTCCTTACCAGCTCGACTTGACCATGCCCGGAATCTGACCCTTGGAGGCCAGATCACGCAGCGCGATCCGCGACAGTTTCAGTTTCCGGTAGTAAGCCTTCGGGCGGCCTGTCAGCTGGCAGCGGTTGTGCAGGCGCGTCTCGGACGAGTTGCGCGGCAATTGTGCCAGTTTCAGGTTCGCCTTGAAGCGCTCTTCCATCGGGCGTTCGGCGTCGGCAGCGATAGCTTTCAGCTCGGCGCGCTTGGCAGCATATTTCGCCACCAGCTTTGCACGCTTCTTTTCGCGCTCGACCATTGCTTTTTTAGCCATTGGTTCTCTCCCTCTCGCGTCAGCTGTTGAAGGGCATGTTGAAATTCTTCAACAGTGCCTTGGCTTCAGCGTCGGTTTTCGCGGTGGTGCAGATGATGACGTCCATGCCCCACATTTCGTCGATCTGATCGAAATTGATCTCGGGGAAGACGATATGTTCCTTGATGCCCATCGCATAGTTGCCGCGGCCGTCAAAAGACGTGCCTTTCACACCGCGGAAGTCGCGCACGCGCGGCAGCGCCACGGTGATCAGGCGGTCCAGGAATTCATACATCCGGTCACCGCGCAGAGTGACCTTGACACCGAGCGGCATTTCTTCGCGGACCCGGAAGCCTGCGATCGAGTTGCGCGCCTTGGTGATCACGGCTTTCTGGCCAGCAATGGCAGTCAGATCAGCCTGAGCCGATTTGATCTTCTTGCTGTCCTTCACGGCTTCACCGATGCCCATATTCAGCACGATCTTGTCGAGCTTCGGGATCATCATGTCGTTCTTGTAGCCGAATTCTTCTTTCATCGCCGCGCGAATGCTGTCCTTGTAGACAGCGCGCAGGCGGGGCGTGTAGGTGGCTGCGTCAAGCATCAGATCGCCTCCCCGGTTGTCTTGGCGAAACGCACTTTCTCGTCGCCGTCCATGCGGAACCCAACGCGCGTTGCCTTGCCATTGCCATCGACCAGAGCCAGGTTCGACAGGTCAATCGGCATGGCCTGCGGCAGACGACCGCCCTGCGTGGTCTGGCTTTGTTTGGTGTGGCGGATCGAAATATTGATCCCTGACACAATGGCCTTGTTGTCCTGAGGCAAGACGCGATCAATCTCGCCCGTCTTGCCCTTGTCCTTGCCAGCCAAGACAATGACAGTGTCACCTTTTTTCAGTTTCGCAGCCATCACAGCACCTCCGGCGCGAGCGAGATGATCTTCATGAAGTTCTTCGCGCGCAACTCACGCACGACCGGACCGAAAATCCGGGTGCCGACAGGCTCGCCTGCATTGTTGAGAATGACAGCCGCATTGCGGTCGAAGCGGATGGCGGTGCCATCTTCACGACGCACTTCCTTGGCAGTGCGCACGACGACGGCCTTGCGGACGTCGCCCTTCTTCACACGACCTTTCGGAATGGCTTCCTTGACCGATACCACGATGATGTCGCCCACCGACGCATAGCGCCGCTTGGACCCACCGAGGACCTTGATGCACTGAACCCGGCGTGCGCCAGAGTTGTCAGCGACATCCAGATTGGTCTGCATCTGGATCATTTGGTGTCTCCCGACCTTTGGGCATCATGCCCAGGGTTTCGCCAGACTGTCAGGGGTTCAAGCCGTAGCTTCGCTCACCACCTGCCAGCGTTTGGTTTTCGAGATGGGCGCACATTCGACAATGCGAACGGTATCACCAACCTTGAACTGGTTTTCCGGATCATGTGCCCGGTACTTCTTGGTGCTGCGCACCGTCTTCTTCATCATCGGGTGCGTGAAGCGGCGCTCGACCAGAACCGTCACGGTCTGGTCATTCTTGTCGCTCGTCACCTTGCCTTGCAGAATGCGTCTGGGCATGTGCGTGCTCCTCAGTTCGCCGCCGCGTCGCGGGCTTTTTCGTTAAGTATGGTGGCAACGCGCGCGGTGTCGCGGCGCACCTTGCGGATACGGGCTGTGTTCTCAAGCTGGTTGGTCGCCTTCTGGAAGCGCAGATTGAATGCTTCCTTCTTCAGCGCAACCAACTCGTCGCGCAGCTGATCCGGTGTCTTGGATCGCAGATCATCGGCTTTCATTGCCTTTTCCTTCAGTCAACAGTCACCGGAGAGCCCCCAAAAGGGTCACCCTGATTCCCGGCGGAGGTGGATGAGCGCGTCGTATAGGCGGGATTGCCTGTATTGACAAGGCATTCCCGATAGAAAACGCCCCGACTTCGGTGCAGCCGGAGCGCCGGTTCTCGTAGGGTGGGTGGTTCTGCCGCACAGCGGCAGGTTCACCCACCGCTGTCCTACCAGTCCTCGCGGGCTACTATTCGAGTC
>SKRP01000169.1 GCA_007118445.1 Natronohydrobacter sp. | reverse complement strand
TCGAGCCTGATAGCGGCGCATAGGCCGAGGTCAGCCCCTTGGCGATGGTGATGATATCGGGCTTGATGCCGTAATGGGTGGAGCCCATCATCGTGCCCATGCGCCCGAATCCGGTCACGACCTCATCGGTGATCAGCAGAATATCGTGCTTTTTCAGGATTGGCTGGATCGCCTCCCAATAGCCTGCGGGCGGCGGCACGATCCCGCCCGTGCCCAGCAGCGGCTCGCCGATGAAAGCACCGATCGTGTCGGCCCCTTCGCGCTCGATCAGTTCTTCGAGCTTGGCAGCGCAATGGGCAGTGAAAGCCTCTTCGGACATATTCGGGTCAGGGCGGCGGAAGTAATAGGGCGCTTCGGTATGGATGACCTCTGCCATCGGCAGGCCGAATTTGTTGTGAAACGGCACCAGCCCGGTCATCGAGCCCGTGATCAGCCCCGAGCCATGATAGCCGCGCCAGCGCGAGATGATCTTGCGCTTTTCGGGCCGCCCGCGCACATTGTTGATATACCACACAAGTTTCACGTTGGTCTCATTCGCATCCGACCCGCCAAGGCCGAAATAGACCCGGTTCATATGGGCGGGCGCGCGCTCGGCCACCATATGCGCCAGCGTGATCGAGGCTTCAGTGCCATGCCCGACATAGGCGTGGTAATAGGCCAGCTCATGGGCCTGGGCGGCGATGGCCTCGGCAATCTCGGTGCGGCCATAGCCCACATTCACGCAATATAGCCCTGCGAACGCATCCAGCAGGCGGTTGCCGTCGCGATCTTCGATATAGACGCCGCTGGCCTTGCTGATGATGCGCGCGGGGCTTTCGCCGCGCCCGTGCTGGCCGAAATGGGTCGAGGGATGCAGGAAATTCTCGCGATCCCATTGGGACAACTGGTCATTTGTCAGCATGATACGGCCTTTCTTGATATCAGAGTGAAGATCGGGGCAGGGCGGCAGCGCAGCTGATGATCAGCTGCCGCGCGCGCCCTTGCCGGGGTCGAGCCGGTAGCTGCCCTCGGGCAGATCGAGCGCTGCGGCAAGTTCGCGAAGCTGCGACAGCGACAGGGTGATCACCATGTCATCGTCGCTTTGCGGGTTGAACTGGCGCAATGTCACGCAATCCTCGAACGCGGTGATGATCACATCCTCGCGCAGCGCAGCAGGCTGCGCTGCACCCTCGTCGACAAGGGTGATCACGGTCGCGTCGAAATCGTGCTCGATGGTGAACATGCGAATGATGCTAGTGCAGGGCGATGCGAGTTGAAAGCGGAAATCCGGGCGCGCGGGAAAAAGGCCGTTTGCGCCCGTGCACAGGCTTGGGTATCGTGGTTGGGCAGGTGAACAGGGTGACTGTATGAGATATTGTTTTTTGGCGCTGGCGGTGCTGACAGGGGCGGGTGCGGCCATGGCCGACACGGCGCGTTTTGACGGCACCTATGCGATTGACCTGACCGCGCGGGAATGCGTCGTGGGTCAGGGCGATGTGCCGGGGGCGGCGTTCCGCATTGAAAACGGACAGTTTTTCGGGGTCGACTCGGTCTGTCGGCTGGCCAATCCGACCAATATCCGCGACATGGATGCGATGCTGTTCGATCTGCAATGTTCGGGCGAGGGGACGCAATGGTCGGACCGCATCCTGCTGATGAAGCTCGATGATGGCAGCCTGCTTCGGGTGGTGAACGGGCTGGCCTTTACCAACCCGCTGTGCCGGAATTAACGCTGACCTGCGAATTGCGCTTCCCACTCTGCGCGTTGCTCATTGGTGATCTTGGCGAAAAGCACCTCGGGGACTGTGAAGGCATGGCCGGGGGCAAGCGTATCGAGCCCCGTCGCCAGATCATCAGGCCATGACCAGTCCTCACTGTTCAGCGCAGCCATGATCCGGCGGCTCGCGTCAGGGATGAAGGGTTGCGAGAGGATCGCATAGACGCGGATCAGATTGAGTGCGAGCCGGATCTGGGCGGCGGCCTGATCGGGATCGGTCTTGAAACTCGACCACGGCGCAGCTTCCTGCAGGTATTCATTGCCCAGAACCCAGAGCGCGCGCAATTCAGCGGCGGATTTGCGCACTTCCATGGCCTCCATATGGCCCTCATAGGCGTGCAGTCGCGCGGTCAGATCGGTGATGAGCTGCGCCTCGCGCGCGCCGGTCGCGCCGCCCTCCGGCACTACTTCACCGAATTTCGAGCGGCAGAATTTGGTGACGCGGCTGACCAGATTGCCCAGCACATCGGCCAGATCCTTGTTCACGGAGGTCTGAAAATTCTCCCATGTGAACTCGGAATCGCTGTTCTCGGGCGCGTGGCTGAGCAGCCACCAGCGCCAGTAATCCGCAGGCAGGACCTGCAGCGCCTGATCCATGAACACGCCGCGCCCGAGCGAAGTCGAGAATTGCCCGCCATCATAATTAAGGTAATTGAAGGACTTGATGTAATCCACAAGCTTCCAGGGCTCGCCCGACCCGATCAGGGTCGCGGGGAAGCTCAGCGTGTGGAAGGGGACATTATCCTTGCCCATGAATTGCACATAGCGCACGTCCTCTGCGCCCTCATCCGTCCGCCACCAGCGCCGCCATGCGCTGTCGTCAAGCCCCTGTGCATCGGCCCATTCGGCAGTGGCGGCGATATATTCGATGGGGGCGTCGAACCAGACATAGAAGACCTTGCCGTCCATACCGGACCACGGCGCGCCGTCGAATTGCACAGGCACACCCCAGTCCAGGTCGCGGGTGATGCCCCGGTCCTGCAGCCCGTCGCCATCATGCAGCCATTTCTTCGCGATCGACGTGGTCAGCACCGGCCAGCCCTCTTGCCGGTCGATCCATTGATCCAGTGTGTCGCGCAGCTTTGACTGGCGCAGATAAAGATGCCGGGTCGCGCGCACTTCCAGATCGGTCGCGCCGGAAATGGCCGAGCGCGGGTTGATCAGGTCGGTGGGGTCCAGCTGTTTGGTGCAATTCTCGCACTGATCGCCGCGCGCGCGCTCATAGCCGCAATTGGGGCAGGTGCCCTCGATATAGCGGTCGGGCAGGAAGCGGCCATCAGTGTGGGAATAGACCTGTTTTTCAGAAACTTCCTCGATCAGACCGGCCTCGCCCAGTTTCGCGGCAAGGTGCTGGGTGAGCGCATGGTTGCGGGCGCTGGAGGAGCGGCCGTAATGGTCGAAGGACAGCCCGAAGCCTGTCGCCAGATCGGTCTGAACCGCATGCATCCGCGCGCAATAGGCATCCACTGGCTCGCCGGTCTTGGCGGCGGCCAGTTCTGCCGGAGTGCCGTGTTCGTCGGTCGCGCAGATGAACATGACCTCGTGACCGCGCGCGCGGCAATAGCGGGCATAGAGGTCAGCGGGCAGCTGGCTGCCCACCAGATTGCCCAGATGTTTGATCCCGTTGATATAGGGCAGGGCCGAAGTGATCAGGATGCGCGCCATGTTCTTCCCCGAAGGCTGAGTTCTGCCTTCGTTTAGTGCAATTCCGCGCCCGAGGGAAACCGGTTTTCGAAGGGTTGCGCAGAAGTCGGTTCCGGGGCCGGGATGCCGGATGCGTGTCTGCGCGCAGGGCGCGGCGGCAGGGAGGACGGGAGCATAGGGCAGTTCACGGCATCAGAAGCGCCCGCTCACGGCCCGCCCGCCCTCCCATGCCATTCGCGGGCGCTTGCCCGTGCCAAGGGCACGGGCGGGCCTTTTGCAGCCGTCATCTTCCGGGCGCTCTGGCCTGTTTCGCGGCTGCCTGCTGCGCCGGGGGGGGTTCCAGACATTGCGCAAGACGCGCAAAGGCCCCCTTGATCCCCTTGGGCGCGGCTTCGCCCACGAAAGCGTCAAGCGCGGGCCATGTGGCGATGGCGCGGTCGACCAGCGGATCTGAACCTTTCTCGTAAAGCCCGGCCTGCACCATCATTTCCGCGCGGTCATAGGCCCCGAGCAGCCGCCGGGCCTCACTGATGCGGGTGTTTTCTTCGGGCGTTGCGCAGGCGGGCAGAGACCGGCTGACCGAACGCAGCACATCGATCGCCGGAAAGCGCCCGCGTTCGGCAATCGTGCGATCCATGACCACATGGCCATCCAGCACACCGCGCAGGATGTCGGCGACAGGTTCCTCCATGTCCGACCCGGCCACCAGCACAGTGAAAACCGCCGTGATCGCGCCCACCCCGTCGCGCCCAGGTCCAGCACGTTCCGCAAGCGCCATGATGCGCTGCGCGGTCGAAGGCGGAAAGCCGCGCAGCGAGGCATCCTCGCCTGCGGCCAGCGCCACTTCGCGATGCGCCTCGGCCAGCCGGGTAATACTGTCGGTCAGCAGCAGCACATGCTTGCCCTGATCGCGGAAATGCTCGGCCACGCATATCGCCGCCTGCGCGCAGCGCCGCCGGGTCAGCGGCGGCTGGTCCGAGGTCGCAGTGACCACCACAGCGCGCGCCAGCCCCTCTGCGCCCAGCACATCCTCGATGAATTCGCGCAGCTCGCGCCCGCGTTCGCCGACCAGCGCGATGACGACGACATCCGCCTGCATATGGCGCGCGAACTGGCCCAGAAGCATGGTCTTGCCGACGCCCGAGCCGGCGAAAAGCCCGATGCGCTGGCCTTCGACCAGCGGCAGCAGCGTGTTGAACACGGCCATGCCGGTTTCCAGCCGCGCGCCCAGACGGCCCCGGCGCGCGGGTTCGGGAGGCGGGGTGTCCAGCCTGCGTTCCTGCGCGCCCTTGAGCAGGGGGCGGTTGTCGAGCGGCTGGCCATAAGGGTCGATGACGCGCCCGATCCAGCTGTCATCCGGCGCGATGCCGCGCGCGGGGCGCAATTCAGCCCGGTCGCCAATGGCCAGCCCCTCGCGCGGGCCATCGGGCAGGGCAAGCGCTTCCTGCGGGGTCAGGCGCAGGATCTCGGCCCCGATCCGGGCATGGTCACGGGTGCAGATATCCAGCCAGTCGCCGATCCGCGCTGTATCGGTCAGCCCCTCGACGGCCAGCATCTGCCCGTCAATCCGTGCGATCCGCCCTGAAATCCGCAGCGGTCGCAACTCCATGACCTGGGCGCGTATCTCATCCAGCAAATCCATTTTCTTTCCCCGCTTTCTGCCGTCTGCTTACCGATCCTTAATCGAATCACCCTTAAGAACAGGTGTATGGAGCCAAGGGAGAAACCCGATGTTCGACATACCCGATGTGATGCGCATGGCGCAGTCGATGGCCCGCCATGCGGCGGCCCGGCAGAGCGTGATTGCCGAAAATATCGCCCAGGCGGACACGCCGGGATATCGCGCCCGCGATCTGCCCGCTTTCGCGGACAGCTATCATGCCGCTGGCGGGTTGCGCGCGACACGGGCCGGGCATCTGGGCGGTGGCGCGGGGCCGGACGGGGCAGCCGCGCAGATCGACCGGGCAGCGCCGACCCGTGCGCCGAATGGCAATACAGTCTCGCTTGAGCGCGAAATGATGCGCGCGGCGGAAAACCGGCAGAATCATGAACTGGCGCTGGCCATCTATGGCTCGGCGCGCACTGTGCTGCGCACAGCGCTCGGACGATAGGGGCGGTCATGGGCAATCTGTTTCACAGCTATGCGATCAGCGCATCGGGGATGGAGGCACAGGCGCGTCGGATGCGTCATGTCGCCGAGAATCTGGCCAATGCCGACACGCCCGGATACCGGCGCAAGACGATCGATTTCCGCGCCGAAACCGACCGCGTCACGGGCATGTCGCATGTCGCGACCGGGCCGGTGCAGCTCGACCGGCGCGATTTGCCGCGTATCTACGACCCCGGCCATCCGATGGCCGATGCGCAGGGCTATTATCAGGGCTCCACCGTCGACACGATCATCGAGATCGCGGATGCCCGCGAGGCCAGCCGCAGCTATGAAGCCAATCTGCGCATTTTTGACCAGACCCGTCAGATGGCGCAGGGGTTGCTGGACCTCTTGCGTCGTTAACCCCGTTCCAGAAAGGAATAGAGCAACATGATTTCCGCAAATATGGCCATCCACGGTTATGACACGGCGCGGTCGGCAGCCGCCCCGCGGCCCACCCCCGACCCTGCTGCACGCAGCGAAGCCGCGTTTGGCGCAGCGCTGGGCGAATTCGCCACAGAGCTGCAAGGCGCGGACACAGCCGCGCGCAACACCATGATTTCGGGTGCCGACCCTCATGCGCTGGTCGAGGCACTGGCCGCGACCGAGCTGGCTGTCGAAACCGCTGTCAGCGTGCGTGACAAGGTGGTCGAAGCCTATCTTGAAATCCTGCGGATGCCGGTCTGAGGGAAAGCGAGGCACGTCATGCAGGATGCCGCCATCTTCGACACGCTGCGCCAGGGGCTCTGGGTTGCGACGATCATCTCGACCCCGATTCTGGCGGCCGCGCTGATTTCCGGTGTTGCAGTGGGGTTGTTTCAGGCCCTGACCTCGATTCAGGAAATGACCCTGACCTTCGTGCCCAAGCTTGCGGCCATCGTGCTGGTGTTCTGGGTCTCGATGAGCTTCATGACCGCAACGCTGGTCGATTTCTTTCAGCAGGACATCCTGCCGCTGATTGTCGGAGTGTGAGCGATGGAAAATCCCGGATATGTCACCTTGTCGCGCGTCTCGGGGCTGCAGCGCGAGATGCAGGTGGTTGCACATAACATCGCCAATATCTCGACTGCGGGGTTCCGGCGCGAGGGGATGATCTTTTCGGAATTCGTGCTCGGGGCGGATCGCATAGAGCCTTCGCTGTCGATGGCGCTGGGCAATACCCGTCATACCTATCAGCTGCAGGGCGCGCTGTCGCAGACCGGCGGCACATTCGATGTCGCGATCGAGGGCGAGGGATTCTTCCTGCTGGAAACCCCCGAGGGCGAGCGGCTGACACGGGCCGGAACCTTCGCACCCAACGAGGCAGGCGAGCTGGTCAATCGCGACGGGCACAGGGTGCTGGATGCAGGTGGCGCGCCGGTTTTCGTGCCCCCGGATGCGCGCGCTGTCGCGCTTGCGCGCGACGGGACCTTCTCGGCAGACGGGCAGCCCTTTGCGCAGCTCGGGCTGGTGCGTCCGGTCGATCCGGTCACCCTGTCGCGCGCGGCGGGGACGCAGTTTGTGGTCGATGGCGATCTCGAACCGGTCGCAAACCCGATGATGCTGCAGGGGTTCATTGAAGAGTCGAATGTCGACCCGGTCACGGAACTGGTCCGGATGATCGAGGTGCAGCGCGCCTATGAGCGCGGCCAGAAACTGCTCGAGAGCGAAGATGAACGGATCCGGAATGTCATCCAGACATTGGGCAGATAAAGGAAGGATTGCAGACCATGAAATCACTTCACATCGCGGCAACCGGCATGAGCGCGCAGCAGATGCGTGTCGATACGATTGCCAACAACCTCGCGAATATGAGCACCACCGGCTATAATGCCCGTCGTGCTGATTTCGCTGATCTGCATTACCAGCAATTCGCCCGTCCCGGCACGATCTCGGCAGCCGACGGCACTGTATTGCCGACCGGGGTGCAGGCCGGGCTGGGCGTGCGGCCCTCGGCGGTCACGATGCAGATCCAGCAAGGCGCGTCCAGCTTCACCGGCGGCGATCTGGATGTGGCGATCGAGGGGCGCGGCTGGCTGGAAGTGACCATGCCCGACGGGCAGGCCGCCTATACGCGCGATGGCGGGCTCAAGCGCACCGGGGACGGGCTGATTGTCACCTCGGACGGGCATGAGGTCGCGCCCGGCATCGTGATCCCGAATGATGTGCGCGCGCTGTCGATCAATGCGCAAGGAGAGCTCTACGGCTATTTCGCAGGTCAGGTGCAGCCGCAGCGCCTGGGGCAGTTCACACTTGCCGGTTTTGCCAATGAAAAAGGGCTCGAGGCGATCGGCTCGAACCTGTTTCTGGAAACCGAAGCCTCGGGTCCGGCAAATCCGGGCGTGCCGGGTAATGATGGTCTGGGCACGCTGCGGCAGGGCTATCTGGAGGAAAGTTCGGTGGATCCGGTGCGCGAGATGACCGAACTGATCAAGGCGCAGCGCGGCTATGAGCTGAATTCGAAAGTGATCACAGCCGCAGACCAGATGATGGCTGCCACGACGCAGGTGCGCTGATGCGCTTGTGGCTGGCATATCTGATCTGTCCTGCGCTTCTGCTCTGGCCTGCGATGGTCGTGCCGGACACGCTGGTCGCGACCCGGCTGATCCGCGCAACCGATATCCTGCGACCAGGCGATGTGGCTTTTGCCGCGCCACCAGTGGTCGGGGCGGCCTCGGACCCGGATCAGGTGATCGGGCTGGAGGCGCGTGTCGCGATCTATCCGGGCCGTCCGGTGCGGCTGGCTGATCTGGGGCCGGCCGCAGTGATCGAGCGCAATGATATCGTGCGGATGCTGTATCGGCGCAACGGGTTGATGATCCTGTCCGAAGGCCGCGCAATGGCGCGTGCGGCGCTGGGCGAAAGCGTGACAGTGATGAACCTGTCCTCGCGCCAGTCCGTGCAGGGCGTGGTGACTGCGTCCGGGCTGGTCGAGGTTTCGGGGCCTTTCTGACAGGTCCAGCGATAACAGTATTTTAAACCTTGTGGCCCAGAATGGAGCCAGATTTCGAGAAAGGGCCGGGGATGCTGATCCGTTTGCTTGTGATGCTCTGTGCCGGGGCGGTGCTTGTGGCCTGTTCGCCGCTGCGCGAAGTGGGCCGCGCACCGACCTTCTCGCCGCCCGAGGAAACGGTCGAACACGCGGCGCTCTACCGGATCCCGCTGCCGGATACGACCGAAGCCCGGCGCGCGAGCGACAGTGCCTCGCTCTGGTCTGCCAGCCAGCGCTCGCTTCTGGGGGACCGGCGCGCGTCACGCTCCGGGGATATTCTGACCGTGGTCATCGAAATCAATGACAGTGCAGAGATTTCGAACAGCACTGCGCGCGGCCGTTCGGGCAGCAACAGCATGTCGGTGCCGCAGTTTTTCGGCATTCCCCAGGCGATCGACCGACACCTGCCGGGCGGATTGGCCGTTGGTGCGGGGATCGAGACGACAGGGGCCAGCACTTTCACAGGCAACGGGTCCGTGCGGCGCAATGAGCAGCTGACCTTGCGTGTGGCCTCGACCGTGGTCGAGCGCCTGCCCAATGGGGTGATGCGGATCGAGGGACGGCAGGAAGTGCGGGTCAATCACGAATTGCGCGAATTGCTGGTCACCGGCTACATCCGGGCCGAGGATATCTCGCGCCAGAACGAGATCACCTATGACAAGATCGCGGGCGCGCGGATTTCCTATGGCGGCCGCGGCGTAATCTCGAATGTCCAGCAACCTGCTTACGGGGCGCAGATCACTGACGTGCTCGCGCCCTTCTGATGCCATGACCGAAAGATGATCCAATGGGCAAGCTGATCCCCCTGATCCTGCTTCTCTTCGGTCTTGGTGCCGGTATCGGGGCAGGGCTGTATCTACGGCCCCAGCCCTTGCCGCCAGAGCAGGCAGAGGCAGAAATGGAATTGCCCGATCCACCTTCCGGAGAGGCGCTGATCAGCTATGAATTCGCTAACCAGTTCATGGTTCCGCTCGTGGTCGAGGGGCGGATTGTGGGCACGATTGTCATGCGTCTGGCACTGGAACTGCCTGAAGCGCAACTTGCGCATGTCCAGGGCAATTCTGCGCGGCTGCGCGACGGCTTGCTGCAGGTGATGTTCGATCATGCCAGTTCGGGCGGGTTTGAGGGCGTGTTTACTGATCATGACCGACTTGGCCCGCTGCGTCGCGCCTTGCTGGAATCTGCCCAGATGATTGTCGGGCGTCATGCTGTGACGCGGGTGCTGATCACCGATATCCTGCGAGCGGGGATGTAGGTTCCGGATCTCTGGACCTGTTCGACCGGCTTGCGCCCGCTGCATCTGCAATCAACGCGCAGCAGGTATCGTGGTAACCGGACGGGCGACCGAAGCAAACAGCAGATGTGCCGGGGCTTGACCTTTGGGGGATGCTGAACCAGCAAGGGGGTGCAGCAGCTGTTTTTGCATCAGGATGGAACAATGCCTCATGACGCGCCTTATTCCGACCCGCTTGGTTCTGGTTTTTCAGAGCTGGACCCTGCTTTCCTCAACAGTCTGGCCGAGCTTGCCATTCGCACAGGGCTCAATCTGCAACCCGGACAGGATATGGTGCTGACCACCCCGCTCGCGGCGCTGCCGCTCGCACGGGCGATTGCGCGGGCGGCCTATCGCGCGGGAGGTGGGCTGGTCACGCCGCTGATCACTGATAGCGCGCTGACACTGGCGCGATTCGAACATGCCAGTGAAACCTCTCTGGGCCGGGCACCGGGCTGGCTCTATGACGGCATGGCAGAGGCTTTTGCCTCCGGGGCCGCGCGTCTGGCGCTGGTGGGCGAGGATCCGATGTTGCTTGCCGGGCAGGATGCGGGGCGCGTCGGGCTGGCGAACAAGGCCAATGCCGAGGCCTACCGCCCCGCCCTGGCGGCGATTTCAGGCTTTCACATCAACTGGTCGATCATTTCCTGCCCGACAGCTGACTGGGCCGCGCGGATCTTTCCCGATCTTGCTGCCGAGGACGCGCTCGCCCGGCTGACCGAAGCCATCCGCCTGACGGCTCGGCTGGACCAGCCCGATCCAGTGGCGGCCTGGAAGGCGCATAATTCTGATCTGGCGCGACGCTGCGCGATGTTGAACACGGCCCGTTTCGATGCGCTGCATTTCCGCGCGCCGGGCACTGATCTGACTGTCGGGCTGGCCGAGGGGCATCGCTGGCAGGGCGGGGCTTCGACCGCGCGCAACGGGGTCAGCTGCAATCCCAATATCCCGACCGAAGAGGTCTTTACCACACCCCATGCAGCGCGGGTCGAAGGCCATGTCCGCGCAACCAAGCCGCTGTCGCATCAGGGCAGCCTGCTCGAAGCGATCGAGATGCGTTTCGAGCAGGGCCGTGCGGTTTCCGCGCGCGCATCCCGCGGGCAGGATGTGCTGCGCGAGATGCTGGGCACGGATGACGGCGCGGCGCGGCTGGGCGAAGTGGCGCTGGTGCCGCATTCCTCGCCAGTGTCACAGACCGGGCATCTGTATTTCAACACGCTGTTTGACGAGAATGCGGCCTCGCATATCGCAATGGGCCAGTGCTATGCCAGCTGTTTCGAGAAGGGCGACAGCCTGTCCGCCCCGGAGATCGCAGCGCGCGGTGGCAATGCGAGCCTGATCCATGTGGACTGGATGATCGGGTCGGATCAGATGGATGTCGACGGGTTGAAAGGCGCTGCACCGCCTGTCCCGCTGATGCGTCAGGGCGAGTGGGTGTCGCGCTGAGCGCCTTGGCGCAGCAGCTGCGCCAGCGCCTCGGCCCGGCCGAAGCTGCGCGCGGCATGGGCGCGTTGGTTCAGCATTCTGGCGGTTTGCTGCGCAAGCGTCAGGTTCAGCTGGCGGCGCTGCGCCATGGCCCAGGCAAGATGCGCCTGCCGGGCAGCGAATAGCGCCGGGTCTTCGGCAAGGGGCACAGGCTGCGCCAGTTTCTGCAGTTTCTCGGCCGTTTGCGCGCGTGCCTCGGACAGGCGGCTGAGGCGCGCCAGATCGTGGTCGCGCTTCATCGCGGCCAGCTGATGCAGGCGTGCAAGACGCGCGCGCCGGGTCATCGCCAGACCTGCCTGCGGGCCTTGGCGCGCATCGCATCGGCGAAGCGGATGGCCGCCGCCACAGCACCGAAATGCTCGGGCCGGATTTCCTCGCCGATTTCGACAGTTGCATAGAGCGCCCGCGCGGCCGGCGGGTCAAACTGGATCGGAACACCTGCTTCGGTTGCCTTTTCGCGGATCCGGGCGGCGATATCGTCGACCCCCTTGGCGACACAGACAGGCGCGCCGGGTTCGGCAGGCGACCATTTCAATGCGACAGCGTAATGCGTGGGGTTCACGATCACGACTGCCGCTTCCGGCACGGCGGCCAGCATCTGGTTGGTGGCAATCTCGCGCCCGCGCCTGCGTCTTTCGCCCTTGGCATGGGGATCGCCTTCCGAGGATTTCATCTCGTCGCGCATCTCCTTGTGGGACATGCGGTTCTTGCGCAGATGTTCGGCACGCTGCCAGAAGAAATCTATCACGCCAATGGCCAGATTTACCACGAAGACCAGCGCCAGGAACTGGATGACCAGCCCCATCAGCACCTGCGCGCCCAATGTCGGTGACAGGTGCAATGTGTTCAGGATTTCGGGCAGATTATGCTGCAGGAAGAGCCACAGCACCGTCGAGATCACCACCAGCTTTACTGCGCTCTTGGCGAATTCGAACAGCCCGTTGCGCCCGAACTTGTTCTTTGCATTGGCGATGGGATCTATGCGTGAACCTTTGGGCTGTAGTTTCTCGGGCGCGAAAATGACGATGCGCTGGGCGAAAAGCGAGGCCCAGACCAGAAGAAAGGGGATCGCCAGCAAGGGCAGAACCGCCAGCGCGACACGGCCGATCAGCCCACCAGCGAGGGGCTGCGCATTCTCACGCATATCGCGCGACAGGGGCTCGGGCTGGTCGAGCAGCACCATGCCGGTATCGCCCAGGCTGACCAGCGTGTTCTGTCCGACCACGAGCGCTGCGATCAGCAGTCCCAGAAAGGCCGCAGCCGTGTTGACATCACTCGAGCGCGGCACCTCGCCCTTGCGCCGTTGTTGCTCGAGCTTCTGCCGAGTGGGCTCGAATTCCTTTTCGCCACTCTGGTCTTCCTCGCTCATGGCACAGGCTGCAACGGGTTGATCAGGAAAGTGGTAAAGGTGTCATGCCAGACGGCCAGGATCAGCGGGGCTGTGAGCAAAAGGGTCGCAAGCCCGGCCCAGGTGATGGCCGGAGCACCGACGAAGGCGACCATGAGCTGCGGCATCGCCTTGTTGATTGCGCCCAGGCCGATATAGAAGAGCAGCGACAGGATCACGAAGGGCAGCGCCAGCGTGAAGGCGAGGGTAAAGGCGCGGGCACTCTGCGCAAGGCCCCATTCGCCCAGACTGGCCGCATCAGGGAAGCGGGCGGGCGGGAAAAACTGGTAGGACAGGACGATCAGCTCTGCCAGCGCGACATGCAACCCGGCCGTGACAGCGAGCGCCAGCCCGGCAGTGATCAGGATCTGCGACATGGCCGGTTGCGGATCGACCCCGGCCCCGCCGAAGAATTGCGACAGCGATGTGGCCTGCGCAGCAATGCTGCCTGCGGTCTGCAAGGCCATGATGAAAAGCCGCAACCCGATGCCCAGTGCCAGCCCGGCGACGGCTTCGGCGGCGATCAGGTGCAGCAATGCCAGCGGGGCTGTCGGGGCCGCTGGCATGATCGGGGCGAGCGCGGGCGCGGTGATCAGGGTGAAGGCCAGCGTCAGGATCAGTCTGACACGCTGCGGCACGACCTGTTCGCCAAAGGCCGGGACCAGCGCCATCATCGCGCCGACCCGGATGAACACAGCGAAGCCCAGCGCGAGGATTTCCGCCAGATCGCTTTGCGCAGTCTCGATCAGCGCCAGCAGCTCGGGGATCATGGCGCGATGGTTCCGACAAGGGCCGGGCGCGCTTCGAGGCCGATTTCCTCGTAGGACAGGACCGAAGCGGCAAGGCCCTTGGCCGACATGACCGTGCGCAGGAAGCGCCTGCGCCGGGCAGAGGTGACCAGCGCCGGGGTCACGCCGCTGCGGGCAAGATCGGCCAGGGTCTGGGCAATGCGCTCGGTCAGCCGGGCGAAATCCTCGGGCGGCAGGGCGACATCGGCGCTGCCGAAATCGCCCGCGAGCTGATAGGTCGAGAAAATTTCTTCCCAGTCGGGGGCCAGCTGGACCAGCGGCAGCGTGCCATCCGCGCGCTTGAGTGGCGCAACGAGCTGGAAGCCGAGGCGCTGACGGACATGTTCGCAGACCGCTTCCGGCCCTTGCAGGACCGAGCGGACCTCGGACATGGCTTCGAGGATCAGCGGCAGGTTGCGGATCGAGACACGCTCATCAAGCAGCAGGCGCAGCACGCCGAGTAGCAGATCCACCGAGATCTTGTCGGGTATCATGTCCGAAAGCAGGCGCTTGTTGGCTTCGGCCCGCGCGGCATCTGACAGGCTGGTCAGCTCGTCCAGCAGGCGATGCAGGCTCTTGAAATTCAGCAGCCGCCCGAAATTCGCTTTCAGCACTTCCAGAAGATGCGTCGCCAGCACTTCGACCGGGCTGACGACCGTGGTGCCGGACAGCGTGGCATCTTCCTGTTGCGCAGGGTCGATCCAGCGCGCCGGGGCCTGATAGACGGGCTCTTTCACATCCTCGCCCGCGATCTTGAAACTGGTCGCATCCTGGACCAGCGCCAGCATCCGGTCGGGGCGCAGCTGGTCGCGCGCCTGTTCGACCCCGTGGATCAGCACGCAATAAGTGCCCGGTGGCAGCGTGGTGTCATCGGTCAGACGGATTTCGGGCAGAATCAGCCCGAATTCGCGCGCAACATGCGCGCGGATATTCGAAATCCGGCCATCCAGCCCCAGCGCCGGATCCAGCACCATCGGCACCAGATCCGGGGCGAAGCGCACATGAATTTCATCAAGATCGAGCACATCGCCCATGCCACGGCGCGGGGGTTCGGGCAGGGTTTCAGTGGGGGTTTCGACCGCTGCCGCGGCCTTGTCGATGCGCGTGCGGGCAAACCAGGCGAGCCCCAGCAGCAATGCCGCACCGATCATGAATGGCACGAAGGGCAGGCCGGGCACGAAGGCAAAGAGCGCCAGCAACAACCCCACTGTGCCGAGCGCCGAAGGGTAGCGGCCCAGTTGGTCGAAAAGCTGCAGATCCGTAGCCCCGTTTGCTCCGCCGCGCGCCAGCAGCAGGGCGGCGGCAATCGAGATGATGACGGCCGGGATCTGGCTGACCAGCCCATCGCCGACAGTCAGGATCGCATAGGTTTCAAAGGCCGCGCCCAGCGACATGCCATGCATCATCGTGCCGTTGATCAGCCCCATCACGATATTCAGAAGCGTGATCAAGAGGCCCGCAATCGCATCGCCCTTGACGAATTTCGACGCGCCATCGAGCGAGCCGTAGAAATTCGTTTCTGCCTGTTCGGTTTCGCGGCGGCGCTTGGCCTCCTGATGGTCGATGGCGCCTGCGGACATGTCGCTGTCAATCGCCAGCTGTTTGCCGGGCATCCCGTCCAGCGCGAAGCGTGCGCCGACTTCGGCCATGCGGCCCGCGCCTTTGGTGATGACGATGAAATTGACGATCAGCAGCACGAGGAAGATCACCACGCCCAGAAAGACCGAACCGGACATGACGAAACTGGCAAAGCCCTGAATCACCCCGCCCGCAGCATGGGTGCCGGTATGTCCTTCGCCGATGATCAGCTTGGTCGAGGAGACATTGAGCGATAGGCGCAACATCAGGGACGCCAGCAAAACTGTTGGAAATATGGAGAAATCCAGCGGGCGCTGGATAAAAAGCGTGACCGTGAACATCAGGATGGCAAGGGCGAAACTGGCCGCCAGCCCCAGATCGAGCATCCAGGCCGGGATCGGCAGGATCATCATCGCGATCACCGCCATCAGCGCGAGCGCGAGCAGGACCGTGGGTTTGAAAAGTGCCTCAGTGCTGAGCCGGATCATCG